>CALYRA010000416.1 GCA_945292135.1 uncultured Dysgonomonas sp. | reverse complement strand
GTTCAACTGAACATGCTATCTATATTTAAGCAAAAAGGAGTAAACTTATAAATAAGCTCTCCTTTTTATTATTGTAGAATTTAATTAATAGTATAATTTGGAAAATTTTTAATTTTCAAGAATCATTTCAGATTCTTATGATTTCATATTTATCTATCTTTCTTACAACGGACAGATTGCATAGTATAACGAAAATAAAAGCCACGATACATTTTACTTTCTGCTCCATTACTGTCGCTATATGATCTTCTTCCCCATGCTTGATTCAATCCATTCGAAGATTGAAGATAACTACTTGATGTCCAAAAATAGAAATCGTAACCATATCCCATGCTTTTGCCTCTGCTTGCACTACCTGTGAGATATGCGTCAAAGCCCCCGGATTGCGCTGTTTTAGAGTCTGCGCCGGTTAAAGGATGACGTGAATTAAGCACAGATGTCTTTGATTTAAAAGGCGTAGAACTATCACGTTCTCCCGTAGTTTTAGACCAAGCATTATCCCAATTTCCATTGTTTGTAGGAGTTTGAGTTAATAGGCTTGCGTTTTCGGTTATATATTTTTCCAGTTGATTCCATTCTTTGTCACTAGGCAAATGCCATCCGATAGGACATATCCCTTTATATATTATGTATTTATCTTCGCCAGCTTCTTCCTGACCTTGGTTAGATACGGAGAAGTTTTTTCCGTCAGTTGCGGTATACCAGTCATATAGTAATCCATATTCTTTGTGGCTATCAATTATATCTGAATTGGTAGGGTCACCATCATCTGTAGAAGGATTCTGATGAGGGTAAGCAAATACTTTAGTATATTCTTTTATGTTTGTATCTTTAATTTCGTTTGAAGAGTCATCCTTAGAATATCCCGAATTTATTAGGGCTGTACCATCCGGAGCATATTTAGTACGCAAGTTTTGTGTCATCCATACTCCGGCTTCGCCAAAATCAGCGTAATAATATTTTTCTTTTTCATCTTTATATTTCATCGTGAAGGTACCTACAATACGTCCGCCAAAAATGCGTGAACCATGATCTATTATTGAACGTACATCAACCGGAACCGCAGGTACTTCTTTCCACTTTTTGCCTGTCCATATTGATAACCCTTCATTATGTCCGGGATAATATTTTCCGTTTTCACACTTTTCATGTACTTTTTCAACATTATAAACAATTAGTCCCGTATGTTTTATATATTGATCTCTTCCGTTTTGCCTATCAAATATTTCATAATCCCCCATTTTTAGTTTTTTTTGGTTACTTAGTTTGACACGTGGCAGAGCTAAACCTTTATTGGTAGAATTTTTTTGTTTCAAGTCTAATAATGCGCCCTTTACAGGTTCGTCCCTACAACCGATAGTTATTTGAGCATAAAGGTTTCCCGACAGGAATAATATTAATGACAAGGTTAAAATTTTGATTAAATCTTGCATTCTCATAATTAAGTAGTTTAATTATTTTATTTATGGTTAATAATCAATATAGGGGCGAAAAGTTATTTTTTTATTTATTACCCTATATTTATCATGCTACGGTAAAGAGAAAGTAGTTATGTGTAATTACAATACTTCCCGAACTTAAAATAAGAAGAAACTATGGATAACATTTTTGTTGTTTGTTTTGCGTTTTAAGCTTGTTTATCATATTTACATATATTTATAGTTTCTGGTTATAATGAAACTATTAAACTAAGATATTGTGTTGAAAACAAATGTATAGTTTTGATTGAAAAATAATTGTTCAAATTTAGTCAAATGATTTGTGTTTTTGAATAGAAATTTATCAAAATAGTATACTAAATTTCGTGTTTTGTATATATCTGTATTATTCCGAGTTTGCTCGAACTTGACCATTTTACGTTGGGTGATTTTTCTTTTTTATTTATGAAAACGTATTGAGACTTAGTAATATTATTAACGCTATTACCTTTTAAAATAATAGCGTTAATATTGTATGCTCGCAAATTATTTTATTAATACAATTAAATTAGTCTTATCCAATTAATTCTTTATACCATTTCTTTCTAATAAAGCTTTGACTGTTGGAGCTTGTCCTCTGAACTTAATGTATAATTCCATCGGATCTTCCGTATTGCCTCGTTGTAATATATTACGTCTGAACGAATCGGCAGTTTCCTTATTAAAGATTCCTGTTGATTTGAATAATGAGAAAGCATCAGCATCTAAAACTTCAGCCCATTTGTACCCATAGTATCCTGCAGCATAACCTCCTGAAAATATATGATTGAACGAGGCGGACATATTCGTTTCTTTTATTACGGGAAGTAAGGCGGTTTTGCTCATAGCCTTTTGCTCAAAGTCTATAATATCACCATCATAAGCCGTATCTAATGTGTGCCAAGCCATATCTAAATATCCGAACGATAATTGACGATAGCATAAATAACCGGCATTATAATTTGAAGCGTCTATTAGTTTTTGGACTAATTCGGCAGGAATTTTTTCACCTGTCTTATAATGAATAGCGAAACCGTCCAAATAT
>CALYRA010000415.1 GCA_945292135.1 uncultured Dysgonomonas sp. | reverse complement strand
CAAGCAGATCCTCTTGTTGTTCTTTCACATCATCATAAAAAACCACTATCAACATCAATTCACCGGTAGTAGAAGTACGGATAATGATATTTCGCATCAATCCACCACTATTACGCAAATCAAAGAAGGTATATCCTTTGTCATAACAATATTGACGAATAAAATCTCTTATTTGATTAGATACGTTATCTTGTAACCAGCATTTATTTATATCAAGTACCTTATCAAAACAGCCCGGAATATGGAACCCAACTGCATTCATATTGTCGAATGTAACATTGGATTGTATCTGTTCCCAAGTCAGCCACTTTTTATTGGAGAAAGTAAATTCTAATTTATTACGATAAAACTCTGTTTTTTCCGAACCAAGTATTGGAGATATTTCGGGTAACTCAACTTTGCCGATACGAGTAAGATTATCCGTTACCTGCTTTTGCTTATACTTTAACTGCTCAGAATAAGGTAGTATTTGCCATTTACACCCCCCACAAATACCAAAATGTTCGCAGAAAGCTTCTGTCCTATCGGGCGAATAAGAAACAAATCTGACGGGTTTTCCTTCCGCATACTTGTTTTTTTTGCGAGTAATCTGTAAATCAATTATATCACCGGGTACGACGTAGGGTATAAAAACTACTAAGTCATCGACCTTCGCTATCGCTTTACCTTCAGCGGCTATATCCAGAATCTCAACATTCTCGATTAGAGGAAGCTCCTTTTTCTTCTTGCGTGCCATCAATATTTTTTAGTTATCTTTAATTCGGAGTGCAAAGGTAATCTTATTTTCTTTCAAATAAAGATGAGTATATTGATATAAACTTCTAATAATTTCATTTCTTGTTGAAAAGATTTCATATCCATTAAACATGGAGAAAATCAATGTGGATAGAATTCAATTCCTTTGCAAAAATTTTGTCATTTTAATCCGTAATAATAAATAACATTACTATTTAAATTTAGAGAAACAAATTATAATAACTATTCCATATTTTATTACATCTTCACTATAACTAATACCAGTACAATTATTCGGTATTTTCTTCATAGGCAAATTACGGGGTGACTAATTATTCATCAATGTATTAATTTTCTCACATTGTGTTAAACATAAAAATTGCATATATAGCTGTAATGCAGGTTGCTGATATAACAATGTCGATTTTTTATCTTACATATTAAATAATATTTAATCATTATGAAACAAAATGAAATCAATTGTTTACAAATTGAATCAATGAAAATATAATTACCCCAAAATTGTTCTCTATATAACTTTAACAGCTTCTAAAATGAAATCGTATGAAAACATTATTTATATTTGTATTCAGTATAATATTCACCTTATAACATTTTATTACGATGAAAAGGGATACCGAAATTTTTGAAATTATCGAAAAAGAACATCAGCGTCAATTGAAAGGTATAGAATTGATAGCTTCTGAAAACTTTGTCAGTCAACAAGTTTTGGAAGCAATGGGGTCATGTTTAACCAATAAATACGCCGAAGGCTATCCCGGGAAAAGATATTATGGAGGGTGCGAAATAGTAGATTTGAGCGAGCAATTGGCGATTGACAGATTGAAAAAAATATTCGGCGCCGAATGGGCGAATGTGCAGCCTCATTCAGGCGCTCAAGCAAATGCAGCTGTATTCATTGCATGCTTAAATCCGGGAGATAAATTCTTAGGATTAAACCTGTCGCATGGTGGACACTTATCACATGGTTCGCCAGTCAATTTTTCAGGATTGGTTTACCATGCTTTAGAATATAATGTACAAGAGATCACGGGATTGGTCGATTACGACCAGATGGAATCTATTGCGTTAAGCGAAAGGCCTAAATTAATCATTGCGGGAGCATCAGCATATACGCACGATTGGGATTACGCGCGTATCCGTCAAATCGCGGATCAAATAGGCGCTATTTTTATGGTAGATATGGCTCATCCTGCCGGACTAATAGCAGCCGGCTTATTAAAAAATCCATTGCCATACGCGCATATCGTAACTACGACAACACACAAAACATTACGTGGACCACGAGGCGGCGCAATCTTAATCGGTAAAGATTTTGAAAACCCTTGGGGAAAGAAAACGCCAAAAGGCGAAACACGCATGATGTCGGCGTTATTGGATTCAGCCGTATTTCCCGGAATACAAGGAGGTCCGTTAGAACATGTTATAGCAGCTAAAGCCGTATCATTTGCAGAAGCGTTAGAACCCGAATATAAAGTTTATCAAACGCAGGTGAAAAAAAATGCGGCAGTTATGTCTCAAGCATTTATAGATAAAGGATTCAAAGTCGTATCAGGAGGAACTGAAAACCACTGTATATTGGTAGACCTTCGTACTAAATTCCCTGATCTGACAGGCAAAATGGCTGAGAAAGCATTAGTTGCAGCCGATATTACTACCAACAAAAATATGGTTCCGTTTGATAGCCGTAGTCCATTCCTTACATCAGGACTTCGTTTTGGAACACCAGCAATAACAACACGAGGTGTGAAAGA
>CALYRA010000414.1 GCA_945292135.1 uncultured Dysgonomonas sp. | reverse complement strand
AAAGAACAAACACTTACCGTCATAGCTGATTGACAAACATTATTGATTGTAAATTTGTCATAATAGTGGGCTGAAACTTATTCCTTATTTTCTAAAAAAATATTTGCTATAATCTAACTATTATGTCTTAACGCCTAAATATTGGAATAGAACCAAAATGATAGTCCAATATATATTTTTAAAATCAGAGAATATCAGCTATAATTGATTCTATCCAATATTTGTGAAAATACTAACCATGTTTAAATATTGCAATAAGGTTTAAATATGGTAAATACCGTTTTTGCTGTTGTTTTTAAGATATTTTCCTTGCACATTAATATTAATGATTCTTTAGAACTTCATTTTTAATATCCTGACAGCATTCAATATCGCAAGCAAAGAGACTCCGACATCAGCAAATACAGCTTCCCACATATTAGCTAAGCCAAAACCGCCTAAAATAAGTACAATCAGTTTGATGGATAAAGCCAATACGATATTCTGTATAACTATCTGCTTTGTAGCTTTGGCTATCTTGATTGAAGTTGCTATTTTAGATGGCTGGTCAGTCTGAATGATTACGTCCGCAACTTCAATGGCTGCATCGCTTCCCATTCCGCCCATTGCTATACCAACATCGCTTAATGCTATTGACGGCGTATCGTTTATTCCATCACCCACAAAAGCAATGACGTTATTTGTATCAGTCTTTAGCTTTTCTATATGGCTCACTTTATCTTCGGGTAAGAGATCACCGTATGCGCTGTCGATTCCAAGTAGGGACGCAACATTATTTGTTATTGAAGTTTTATCGCCGCTAAGTAATACGATCTGTTTGATTCCATATGAATGCATATCCGATATAGCAATCTGGGCATCATCTTTTACCTCATCCGCAATCGTTATATAACCGGCATACTCTCCGTCAATAGCTCCGATGACAATAGTTTCGACTACAAAGTCTATTGAACTGTCATAAGTAATATTGAATTTTTGCATAAGCTTGGTATTG
Organism: uncultured Dysgonomonas sp.; assembly: GCA_945292135.1. Lineage (GTDB taxonomy): Bacteria > Bacteroidota > Bacteroidia > Bacteroidales > Dysgonomonadaceae > Dysgonomonas. Next base: position 1,527 of record CALYRA010000414.1, on the reverse strand, counting down.
CCGACCAATATTTCCGATCCATTTACTTTTCCTTTTAGTCCATAACCGGGTATTTCTTCCACATCAGTTGCCGTATAATTAAAAGTAGTATCTGAATACTCTACAATCGCCTTAGCAATTGGATGATTTGAAAATTTCTCCATTGCGGCAACTATTGATAGAAATTCGTTTTGTTTAGCTTCATCTGCTGAAACAACTTTCTGTACTTTGAAGACACCTTTTGTCAAAGTTCCTGTCTTATCCATCACGACTGTATTGACTTTAGTCATTAGATCAAGATAGTTTGCCCCCTTAAATAATATACCTGCCTTAGATGCTGCCCCGATTCCACCGAAATAACCGAGTGGTATTGATACAATCAAGGCGCATGGACATGATATAACCAAAAATACCAATGCTCGTGACAGCCATTCGCTAAATACATAGTTATCAACTATAATATATGGAACGGTGGTTATGAGGAGAGCTAATAAAAATACAATCGGAGTATATATTTTAGCAAATTTACGAATCAATAATTCTGTTTTTGCCTTTCGCGTAGTTGCATCCTGAACCATTTCTAATATTCTGGCAAGTGAGCTATCCTGATATTTTTTAGAGACTTTAATTTCTATCACTTTATCAATATTCAGCATTCCTGCCAATACCGCCTCTCCCGCCGAAATGGTTTTCGGTTTACTTTCACCCGTTAATGCCGACGTGTTGAAACTCGCGGATGAGGCAAGTATTATTCCATCCAATGGTACTTTCTCCCCTGCTTTTACTTGAATAATTTCACCAATTCCGACTTCTTCCGGACTAACTGTTTGATACGAACCGTTACGAAATACGTTAGCCATATCCGGACGTACATCAAGTAAAGCTTTGATATTCTTTTTCGCTTTGTCTACCGCTGAATCCTGAAACATCTCTCCTATAGAGTAAAAGAGCATTACTGCTACACCCTCCGGATACTCTCCAATGGCGAAAGCTCCAAGCGTAGCCATTACCATAAGGGTAAACTCAGTAAAAAAATCTTTTTCTTTGATTGTTTCAATTGCTTCACGAAATACCGGCAAAGCAACTGGTATATACGCCAAAAGATACCATCCTAAACGAATATATTCACTGAACGTATTGGTATGGAAATTATCGATCAGAATCCCGATTATCAACATCAAAAAGCTAATCGTAAGCAAAATATATTGCTTTGGGTTATGTTCTGAAATCTCCTCTTCTGAAGATTCACAAGCACATTTAGAATTATTATCTATGTTCATTGCTATATATATTTAAATAAATGTTTATTCTCTGAAAGATGTAACAACCAGAGTTTTTATGTCTGTCTTTTCCGATACTTAAATTATTAATGTACATGTTCGCCATGATCGGTACTCATCGAAGCGAGATAAAAAGCATTCGTTTTAACTATAGTCACATCTTCGTCCAATTTATTTATCGGGGTTATCTGTGTATAACCCAATTCACTTATACCGGTCAATACTTCAACTTTTTCAAAATGATAAGTTTTTATACCTTCTTCATCTG
>CALYRA010000413.1 GCA_945292135.1 uncultured Dysgonomonas sp. | reverse complement strand
CAATTAATTGGGAAAATAGGCACAGTACATACTTTTCAAGGGAAAGAAGCAGATATTGTAATATTTCTTTCCGGTTGCGATGAATCTAAAAGAGGAGCAATCAGTTGGGCTGATTCCTCGCCTAATTTGTTAAATGTTGCACTGACAAGAGCAAAAAAAGTTTTCATTGCTATTGGAGAAAAACAACTGTATAAGAACACAAGATATTTCGCAAAGATGATACAAGAACTGGATAAAGTGAAGCACAGCTAGATGTTAAATTGTTAATAAAATGTTTACCGTTATATTCCAAAAATAGAATGACAAAATTTATTTAACTTCAAAATATTATTTTTCTTTACCTGTATAATAAAAACAAGCCGAATAATAATATTCGGCTCATATGATTGTAAAATAAAATTATACTATTTATATTAGTAAAACGCAAGTTCATATTTAGACGGCTTTACCTTTAAATAGCAATCCGATTATCCAACAGCTTCTTTTAAAGTCGTATTGAGTTTCTTTAATCAGTCATTCCATAAACGAATCCTCGTTCTTCAGATTATCGGATATGGATTGACTGAACAGACAACAACAGATTTCCTATGCAAATAGGCGATTAAATGATGAAAAGTGAATTCTGATTTTTATTTTTTACATATCTTTAGGCTCGCAGAAGCTTTTATTATTTTATATGGTTATTATCATTAATTTTGTAAGAATCAATTTAACTGAATGAAAAAATCAATATCATATCTGCCGCTTAACAATCAGAAGGATTTGAATTACATTGTCGAATCCATTACCAAACGGATAAAGCAAACCGAAATGATAATTCTTTTTGGAAGCTATGCGCGTAACGATTATGTGGTTTACGACGAAAAATATGAGTTTGGAAAAATTCAGTTTTATGTAAGCGATTATGATATTTTGGTCGTAACAAGCGGCATATCTGACGGAATAGTAGGAAAGACGCTCGATAATATTGAAGTAGAATATTACAACAAAGCGATAGACCCCGACCGGCAACCGCCTGTTCAGTTTCTTACAACCGATATAAAGAAACTGAATAAAGAGTTGAATGAAGGACGGTATTTTTATTCGCAAATAAAGCAGGAAGGAGTTATCCTCTATGATAGCGGAAAACAAAAATTAGCAAGAAGGCGCAAACTCAACTTTGATGAAATAAGACAACAAGCTTAGGAGTATTTTGATGATAAGTTTAAAGAAGCAAATGAATTTTTAATTGATGCTAATAATACATATGAAAGAAAAAACTATAAAAGAACATCTTTCTATCTACATCAAGCCTGCGAAAACTATTTCTATACTATCCGATTGACATATACTCAACAGAATAGCAAGCAACACAACCTGACAAAATTGTTAAACTCCGTAAAAGCTTATTCAAACGAGTTTAGCAAGGTCTTTCCACAAAACACGCCGGAGGAAAAACGTTTGTTCGAACTTATCAAAGCTGCCTATGTGAACGGACGCTATGACCCCGATTTTGTCGTAACAAAAGAAGACATTGACGCCCTCGTTCCCAAAGTGGAATTATTGCGAGATATTACAAAACAGATTTGTGAGGAAAGAATAAAAGAATACGGATATTTAAACAACGAAACAAAAATATAACGAATAATGCCAACGTAATATTGGATAGAAAAAGAAAAAGTAATAAACCATCAGTTAGATGTACCATATCATGTGCTCGAAAAACAATACACATACAATTCTGATACCGATAGCGAGAACAAAATAATACACGGCGACAATCTCGAAGCCTTGAAATCATTATTGCCCCTTTAAAGTTGATTTATGATTAGATTTTTAGGTAAAATTCTAATTTAATGTGTTTTATAGTTTAGCATAACACTGATTAATGTTCATAATTTAGTTGAACCTTTGTCTAGTTATACTGCGTAAATTTATTTTTTCATAATTAGGCAACCTAACACAAGACTCTTGAAAAGCTTTATCTCCTTGCAAAGAAAAGCATAAAGGTCAGTCAGCAATAATATTAACAAATATCTATAAAAAGTTATAGATATTTGTTACTGCATTTTGTTCGTTTAAAAATAACAATTAGTTTTCGGATTGAGATTTAGAACTATCCGCTCCCAAGATTCCAAATAAAGATGTCTGCTACCAATCCGCCCATTTAGGCAACAAATGATCTGTAAACATTATTTAATGTGAAAAATTTAATAATATTCTAAAATTTTGTAGTTTTACATTTTGGATATTTTAACCAAACAAAACATTATTAAACTCCATACCTTACTTATGATAGAACTTACTACTCAGAAAATCGAAGGATATGCACAAAATCTTGAAGCCGCAAAAAATGGGCGCGCGCTCGTAGCGAAAAATAAGTTTGCTAACTTAAAGATAGACAAAGACCAGACGCTTATCTGGGGCGATTGCGCAGGAAGCGGCAAAAATCCGTATTACTGCTCGGCAGATTTTATTGAAGAAAATAATCCGGTATTCAGGTGTAATTGTCCCAGTAGACAATTTCAATGCAAGCATGCGCTT
>CALYRA010000412.1 GCA_945292135.1 uncultured Dysgonomonas sp. | reverse complement strand
CATTGGTCTAAACCTGCTTTCGCTATCTTAATTTGAGAATGCTCTTGCGGTAACCCCCAATTATGAAGTTTACCGATGTCGCCCCCTGCATTATTAAAAGTTTCTCTAAGTAAATCAGTTTGTTGTTTCCACTGCTTAGCCCCTTCTTGAGCTTTAGGGTTACCAGTGTTTTCTCCATACATCTCGTGAACTAAATCTTTTATACCTTGCTCATCCTCAAACAATCCTAACAACTTTGAATTATCTAAAGCTTCAAGCATTTGACCTATAGCCCAATTCCTTGTTGAGTTTGCTCGGGTATCCAAAGATTGAAAACCTGTTTTATTATCCGGGTTATAAGACAATAAACGGTTTAAAGCTTCTAACTTGTTTTTGGACGCCCCCCTTGCGATAATATCTGAGATTTGATTATCTATTCTATCTCGCGCTAATATAGTTAAAGCTACTCGATTTCGTTTTAATTGTTTTTGCCGTATAGCTTCGTTAACTCCATATTCAGCCGCTTGACGAAGCTTTTCTTCTGCTGAAAGGGATTTCCAATTAGGATCCTTCCGTGCAAGTATTTGTTGGTTTCTGAATATGTTGTCAATTATCGCTTGTATATCTGACTTATTTAAATTACGTACGGTAGCTGCGTTAATGACAGCTTGATAACATTGTTTCACTACATATTCCTTAGTAGACACGATACGGCCGCATCATATAATTCTTTATCGGCCTGTGCTGAACTGACTTCATTATTCGCGGTATCAAATAACTCCGAGGCTTTACCGGAGTTTTCAACACCTTTATCATCTAATTAACTAACCTGTAAATCCGGTTTATCTTCCAAAATCTGATTCAGGGCGTCAAAATTGTTAAAATCGTCAGCCTTAGCATTGGCACGCATAGCATCAAATTCAGTATCACTAATTAAATTTTTTGCTTCGTCATTAATCTTTAAAGCCCCAGAATCGTCTATTTTTAAGCCCATTCGTTTTTCAATCAAATTAGTTAATTCTTTAGTAAGCACTCCTTGATCTAATTTTTTTAAATCTTCATATGCATTAAATTGCTTTGGAACCTCATTTTGGCTTCGAGTATTATTTTTATCTTGGGAATTTTTATCCTTTTTCTCAACATTCTTCAAATTCGATGATTCTTCCAAAAGATGATTTTTTAAAGCATTAAATATTCGCCCCGTAAGAGGAACACCTTCTTTTGAATAAAAGACAGCATCATCGGGAAAGTGCTTAGTAATAGCTTCTAAAAATTTACTATTCCAATCCGCATCATTTTTTATTAAAAAATTAGCATTCTCAAATAAAGATTCAACATCTACGGATTTACCTAAAGCAATATCTTCAAAAGCTTTATTTAGCGCACGATCATGGATATTAAGAGATTCTACATCCGTGGGAATTCCTATAGATATTTCAGTTTGATGTAATTGATTATTTTTAGCGAGTAGGGCATCAACATAGTGTTGTTGCCTAAGTTCTGCATATTTTGCCGCCCCTCCAAAAATTAACCCGAAAGCGACATCAAGTAACATCGCTTCTTCATCAAGAGCCTTATATTGATCGGACATTTGGTCATAACCATTAGCTTTTAATAACTCATGAGTTGCTCCTCTTTGTGTCGCACCAATAGCTACGTTACTTCCCATTGTATAACCGATATCCTTTAAAGCTTGCTCTCCATAGGCGGTGACTTTAAATATCTTAGGTTGGGACTCCATAAAGGCTTTCAATTGTGGAGAGACTTTAAAACCCATAGTTAAAGGTATATACCCCGCGGCAGCTATAGCCCCTCCAGTAATTGCTCCTTTTGCCGCTGCGGTAGCTTTATCTAACCCGTTAGCCACACCCTGTTCATAATCGGTATATCCATGAATGTATCCAGTAGAGATTGAAGTGATAGCTGTTCCTTTTGTTAACTTACCTGCCCCTAAAAAAGTACTGATAACATCGGAAAGTGAGAATAATGCCGCGTTTAGCATCCCCGCATTCTGCGCGGTTTCTTGCATCAACTGCGATTCTTTCACTTGATTTTGAAGCTTTCTTTTTAGAGTTGAAGTTAATTGACTTTCCTCTTCCCCTTTAAATCCTATTAAACTATCAAATTGTTCAGATAGAGAAACCGCTTGCCCTTCAAAAGCTATTAAAGGTTTTGCCACTAATCCGGAGTATGCCCCACTTAACACCGAACCCACACCGTTTTTTATGATATCTGAAGTTGTTGGATCATACTCTTCAAAAGCTATCGGATTACTTTTAGCTTCCTCGTATAGCTTATCAAAAATCATTCTGGTATTTCCTTAATAGACTTGGAACTTTCAAGAACATCTATAACTACAGGATCCCCGGAATTATTTATTAAAAATCTATTACCGGCTTTTATAAAGTATTTTCCATCTGGTAATCCACTTGAATTACTGCTAGGTACCAATGTAAAACGATCCTCTAAACTCATACGCGAAATTTGATAGACATCGTTAGGATCATAACCGTATTGTTTCAAAAGGTCAGATTCCCCCCAGCCA
>CALYRA010000411.1 GCA_945292135.1 uncultured Dysgonomonas sp. | reverse complement strand
GTCTAATTCCTCAAAACGCATGAATAAAGTTTCTTGTTGAATTACAAATAAAGTTTTGAATCTGGTATTCCATGTATAAAGATTGGCAAAACAAAAATCGCATGCTCTGTATGTATTTCCCTCTAAACACGCATCTATATCATTTTTGTCCGAAAAAGTAATATCTTTAAATGTTATCATACAAGTTTTTGTCAAGTTTCATTAATTTTTAACAAAACTACAACTATTATTGTTCCCTTACGTAGCTAAGATTTTTAAAAAATATTAAGAAGCAACACGCGATTATATAAGCCAGCTATTGTTTATACAAAATATTATCACGTTCTTTGTTTTATTAAGAATCATTCTATATAAGATCAATTAAAGGATGCTTAACAAAAGAAAAGAACTCGCTGTGGCGGAGACATCATATATTATTCGCAAAGGATTGGTATATACATTATCCCAGTTGCCAATTGTGAGTAAAGTTGTTGAGATAAAAGAGCTTGAAGATATTAATTACCAACTTAATATTATTCAGCCCGATGCATTGGTAATAAATCCTATGTTGTTAGGAAATAGTCTGAAAGGAGATATTCGGCAGCAACTTAGTTTAAATAGTAAAACTATTGTCATAGCCTTGGTTTACAATCTTATTGACGAGCAGTTTTATAGGCATTACGATGCTGTGATACGAATCAACGATTCTGAATCTAAGATAGAGGAAACATTAACAAATTCGTTGAATAAGGAGCAGATAAAATCTTCGGAGGAAGAGTTGAGTGACAGGGAGAAGGAAATTTTGGTGAGTGTAGTTAAGGGTATGAGTAATAAGGAAATTGCCGAGCACCATAATATATCTATCCATACAGTCATTACTCACCGCCGCAATATGGCTCGTAAATTGAAAATACATAGTATATCCGGGCTGACGATTTATGCTATTATAAATAAGTTAGTCGATATATCAGATATTAAATATCAGGATTGAAACCTAATTATAATATAATGATTAGATGAAAAACGTTACAATTATATTTAAGAAGGAAATGAAAATGTCGGATCTTATTGATGCCGATTATCGCTTATTATTATTATTGCATAGGCTCAACATTTCTCTCGGCTTTGGTGAAAAAAGCGTAAAAACCGTTTGTGAGGAAAATAATTTTGATGCCGATTGTTTTATTTTTTTATCGAATTATCAATCCAACAAATCTATTGTCAATATTAATCAAGCTTTTGATATATTACCCCTTGAACCATTTTTATATTATTTAAGCTCCTCTCACAGTTATTTTTTAGAAAAGAGATTACCCAATATCCGGCGTAAGCTTGAAATTGTATTCTCATTCACGGATAAGGCATTACAAGATATTGTTTTAAGATTTTTTGATGACTATACGCTCGAAGTTAACTATCATATGCATTATGAAAATGAAGTTGTATTTCCATATATAAAATCTTTATTGAATAATACTCGAAATAGTTCTTACGGCATAAAAGACTTTGAGGAACGTCATAATGATATTGATGGGAAAATGAATGAACTGAAACAGATATTGATGAAATATGTTTCAGGCGCTAGTGTAGACCAATTATTGATGATTAATATTCTGATCGAATTGTATATGTCCGAAGAAGAATTAGAAGCGCATACGTCAATTGAAGATCAATTGGTAATACCTCGGGTAAAGAAAATTGAAAAAGGAGAATTATAGATAACCTTTCCTCTTTATGCTCGGAACGATAAGTCAGTTCTTTTTCTTTTCGTTAGAAAATGTTCCTGTCAAAAGATGTTGAAGATTTTCAGGGGTTACATTTATTTGTATTTCACCGGCGCTAACAAACGATATTTTACCACGTTCTTCTGATACAACAATTACCTTTGCGTCTGTTTCTTTTGAAACCGCAATGGCAGCCCTATGACGTAACCCCATATATTTAGGTAAATCTGCGCTTTGCGTTACCGGAAGGATACACCCCGCTGCTTTTATACGTCCTCCCGCAATTACCATTGCTCCATCATGCAAAGGGCTGTTTTTGAAAAATATATTTTCGATAAGGCGAGTACTTATATCAGCGTTGATTATTTCACCTGTTTCCTCTATATTGGCTAAAGGTATCTCCTGTTCGATAACTATTAATGCTCCTGTATAAGATTTAGCCATATTTATACATGCCAATACAAGTGGTGTTACTACCGAATCGGATAATCTGGTTGGGCTTTTGCCTAAGAAAAATCGGGATATTTTTTTGATAGTATTATGAGAACCCAAAGACATTAGGAATCTCCGGATTTCGTATTGAAAAATTATAATCAAAACTAAAAATCCCATATTGGCTACTTTGTCTACAATACTACCCAGCAAACGCATCTGGAAAACGTAAGATACGGTAATCCATATTAAAATAAAAGCAACAATCCCTTTGAATATCGCGGAAGAAGTACCGGACTTGTTGACTATCTTATATAATTGATACATAAGAATAGCAACAAGAAGAATGTCGATAATATCTTTAATTCCAAAATTTCCTAACATGCGGCTTTAT
>CALYRA010000410.1 GCA_945292135.1 uncultured Dysgonomonas sp. | reverse complement strand
CCACAAGAAACTTTTTTCTTGTATTTCAATGTTTCAGGATAAAAACGATTGAATTGATTTAAAGAATTAAAGGTTATGTGGCTGCTATAACGAATAAATTGAGATATATTTTCAAAAGTATATGCAGGCGAATAAGCATGGGCTAAACTCCCCATTTCTTCGTAAGCTAATTGAGCCTCCCAAATGGAACTGGCTGTAGCTCCTTGTATATATTCATGTATGATAGGAAAAGCCTTCCACATAGCAAAAGCTTTAAATGCCAGAATAATATTAACCCCGGCTCTTTCTTTTACTGACTTTATCAGCTTCAGATTCTCTCTTAATTTATCTTCTTCCAATACGTAACATGGAGAAGGTACTTGTCCCAAGTCTATCATTAAATATTACTCCTTTATATAATTTATATTTACCCATTTTTTGCTTTAAATGCCATTGCATAAAAACGAATCTGTTTTATCATTGATACCAAACCGTTTGAACGCGTGGGGGAAAGATGTTCTTTCAAACCGATTTTATCTACAAAATAAAGATCTGAGTTTAAGATTTCATCAGGAGTTCTATCGGATAAAACTCTGATCAATAAAGCAATAATACCTTTTACGATAACAGCATCGCTTTCGGCTCGAAATATTATCTTGCCATCATTATATTCGGCGTGTAACCATACGCGGCTCTGGCAGCCTTCAATCAAATTATTCTCTACTTTATATTTTTCATCCAATTTTTCCAATGAATTACCTAGTTCGATAAGAAGAGCATATCTGTCCATCCAATCTTCAAATGTAGAGAATTCTTCTATTATCTCATCCTGTATATCATTTATTCGATTCATCAATTCTTATTTTTCTTTGTATATAACTTCTAAAATTGTTTGCCCAACAGCTTCTAATGTTTCCTTATTTATTACAGTCATATTATCATCTAATGTATGATGCCATTCCGGAAAAGATTCCGTTTGACCATTTTTCACATAATTAATAATATCCACACTTGGAATCCCTGTATTTTGATTTATTGATACATGATCATCTACAATTGCTCCCCCATCTCTAGCAACAAAATACTTTCCATATCCTAATTGACGAGCAGTAGACCAGATTTTCTCCACAATGTTATCAGCATATCTTATTGAATAATATTCTTTGCAAAATGTTGCATCTTTACCTCCCACAAGATCTAACAAAATACCATATTTAGCCTTATATCCTTTAACATGAAGATTTTTAGACCAATATTGAGACCCTAAACACCACCAATTTCCTTCAGGCTGATTTTCTAAAAAAGATGGAGTGCCGTAATCTTCCGCATCAAAAAAGATTATATCAATCCCAACTTCCGGAGATTGCGCATATAAATTTCTAGCCACCTCAAGTAATATTCCTACTCCACTAGCGCCATCGTCCGCGCCTAATATTGGCGTATGAAAATTTTTATCAGAATCACTATCAGCATATGCTCGGGTGTCCCAATGAGCGAAAAGAAGAATGCGATTCTTTTTCTCTAAGCCATAAGAACCTATAATATTACGTCCGCTTATTTTCTTTCCATTATATATTGTTAAACTCATCTTCTGCTCTATAACATTTGCACCAAAAGTCTTCAATTCGTTTACAAGATAATCGCCACAAGCAGTATGTTGAGGAGTGTTTGGTACACGTGGTCCAAAGTCCACTTGTTTTTGAACAAAATTATATGCACTATCCGCATTAAATTTAGGAGATATTCTTTGATATACTGTAACATCCGAAGGCATTGCATTCGACGTAGTTTTATTACCACACGAACATGCTATAACGGAAAAAGCAATACAAGCTAATAAAGTCTTTTTAATTTTCATTGAAATATATTTTTCTTATAGACAAAAATACAATTTAATTTTGATATTCTTTTTTAGGTCTAAAACCTTCTTGTAAAGTTGTTCCTCTTAATTCAATAGTTTCGATAGGCTGATATCTAAATCTATATCGAGATGTTGCAGGTATAATATCATACACTACACCCAATTCTTTTTCATTAGCCATATAAAAGGTTATATCTTGCATTTTAAATTTTGAGAAACCTTGAAAATTCATTAATTGTTCAGCTTGAGAAAATGCACTATAAGGTTTTATGAATAAAGACTGTACTAACTCATTTTTTGTTTTCGATTCATCTAATTTATTTGATAAATAATAGTTATATATCCTTTTTGTTGATATTAGAAACATAGATATTGTTACAAAAAATAAAACTGACATACCTACTTTAGGAAAATATTTCGTTCGTAATGAATTTAATAATATAATAGAAACTAAAAACTAAACTCCAATCAATACACCCGATAAAAATCTTACGTCTGGTGCAGAAAAAAACCAATAAATTGCAAGAATAAGTAATATAAGGTATATAATGTAGATATTTTTATTTACTGGCATTTTCTTCACATAAGAATAGCCAACAAGTATTGGTGAGATCACAACAAATAAATATAATAATAAAACAATTAGGATGTTTGCAAGCAAAAACTTATTATGCGTAAAACTAAATTGAGACTCTA
>CALYRA010000409.1 GCA_945292135.1 uncultured Dysgonomonas sp. | reverse complement strand
AATAAGGCTTGTTTGCCTTAATTACATTCGAAATATCATTTTATGATGTTCACAAAATCTTTCATATCTTTTCTGACCTTCTTCAGATTATTCATCCAATCATTTGCCTCATCTTTATAACCGAGCGGGAGTAAAATAACAGAAGTTAGACTTTGTTCGGTTAAATTTAAGATTTCGTCTAACTTTTTAGGATCGAAACCTCCGATAGGAACAGAATCAACACGTTCATTGGCAGCGGCTACGCAAGCTATACCCAATGCGATATGTACTTGTTGAGCTAACCAGTCCTCCATATGTCCATATTCTTTCTCAAGAAAATAGTTGATACGTTTACGATAGTCTTCGCACCATTCATCAGATGGATTTCTTTGAGCCTTTAGCAGCGCGAAGTAATCGTCCAAATCTCTTTCTGTGAATTGTGTATATGAAGCAAATACAAGCAAGTGAGAACATTCTTTTATTGGCATTTGCTGACAAGACTTATTATATATTTCTTCTTTCAGATTGGCATTTTCAATAACGATTACTTTATAGGCTTGTAATCCTAATGAAGTAGGCGTTAAACGGATGGCTTCCAATATTCGATCAACTTTTTCTTGAGGTATTTTTTCCCCGTTCATGCGTTTACAAGCATGACGCCAATTAAGATCTTCTAATAAATTCATAATTATATTTGTTATTTATTTTTCTTCTTCCTTAAACCAACCGGAATACATTAAATAGTTTTTAGCTATTTTCTGATTCATTTCTTTAGCCTGCTCAGGGTCAACTTTTTTTACAAATTTTGCGGGCATACCAGCATATATGCTTCCCGGTTCCACAATTGTTTTACTTAAAACGACAGCTCCGGCTGCTATTATTGCCCCTTCACCTATTACAGCGTCATCTAAAATGATAGCTCCCATTCCAATTAAAGCTCCATCTTTAATTTTTGCTCCATGAACGACTACATTGTGTCCTATCGAAACATCATTGCCAATTTCAATTGTTGATTTTTGATAGAGCGTGTGCAATACACTTCCATCCTGTATATTTACTCTGTTTCCGATACGAATGGAATTGACATCGCCACGTAATACCGTATTGAACCATACGCTACAATCATTTCCCATTACTACATCCCCTATAATCGTCGCATTATCAGCTAAAAATACATTTTCTCCAATTTGGGGAGTAAATCCCCTGACTTCTTTAATTAGTGCCATTTTCTTTATATAATATATTAAATACCTGTTCTAATCCTTTTTCATCTATTCCTTTAGCAATGATCTTTTTATCTTCATCTAATACATAAACAGATGGAACGCCGGATGTGTTGTAAAACATCCAATATTTTGACTTATTAAGAGGATCGGCGCAATTTATCCAATCCGATATATTGTTTTGATTGATAAAGTCTTTCCATGTCTTTTCATCATTGTAAGTATTTACTGTGACAATTTTTAGACCTTTATCTTTGTATTTTGGATAAAGATTTTTTTGTATGCTTTCAGTTTCGGCAAGGCAATAACTGCAAGTGGGGTCATAAAAATATAATATGATATATTGTGCATCGACATCATGTAGTTGTATCGTATCACCTTTTATAGTTTCCAAACGCAATTCATGAGCGACCATTCCTAACCGATTATATTTTATCAATTCGTATTGACTTCTTAAAGCTGAAATTTCCACGCTGTCTACTTTCGTATAATTTTTATCAAAAATATAGTCTTCAGCCAACTTAGACCATACATTTTCCATACCCATTTGTTTGCTATTAATTGCTTTATTGATGTATCGCATCAATATTTGTTCGAAACATGTTTTGTTTCCCATTGATTTAGCTACTAAATCACTTGTAGCATAAGCTAAAGAATCAATGTTGTTTTTAGTTACCCAATTGTCTAAATAATTATCCAAATAAGACCAAAAATAATTTGTACTCAGTAAATTAGGGTTAGTCAATGATAAATTATCGAAATAATGTTGCTTTACGTATTGGTTATTTGCCAACACTTCTTCATTATTTTGAGGCAGCTCGTAGGGTAATGAAACAGAAGTCATTCCTTTAATAAAATCTCCCGCCCATGTCGTTTCTTTATTTTTTAGCAACTGGTGTAAATAGTCATCGAATTCTTTATTTAATGAATTTAATTTTTTTATATTCACTTTTTTATCAGATTCGGAGAGTTTTATATCATTATTCTGTGCATTAAAAGCTGCTTTCTTTTCGTTATAAATATTCAGGTGCTTAATATAGTCCCATAATATTTCGGTATCCTCGCTTCCTGTAATCTTACTGTTGATAATATCTTTAGATAGAGTAATAATTATAGCTTCCGTCTTTTCGTCCAATAGTAAGTCAAGTTGTACATTTGGTTTTATAAATAATACATATTGACCTGTTGGCAAGGAATTTTCTTTACGGAAAAATCCCTTTCCTTGTTTGGATATTTGGCATGAATCTATAATATACGTAACTTCATCCCAATACTTGAGTAAATACGCTGTCTGCCCTTTATGTTGAGGAGCAATGACTTCTAAATTAAATTTGTTTTTATA
>CALYRA010000408.1 GCA_945292135.1 uncultured Dysgonomonas sp. | reverse complement strand
GAATTTTGACGCAACTATTTTAACGTTTGCCAAAATCGAAACCTATTACGAGTACAAAATTTAATGGCGTATCGGTATGCGTATCTATCGATAACATATTTTTATGTAGTTCTTTAGCGTGTTTGAACTTTTTCGCCTCATCCACGATAAAGGTAAATAAATTCCTCATCGCAGGATAATTTTGGGTTAAAGCTTCGGGATGCCATTGTACAGCCAATATCCTTCTGTAAGGATAAGCTTCTATGGCTTCTATGACGCCATCGGGGGCGACTGCTGATATTTTGAATTCGGATGCGACTTTCTTTACGGATTGGTGATGATATGAATTGATAGCTAATGTATCGCTGACACCCAGCAATTCCGCTAATTTTGTCCCGGCGAATATGGATGTCGTCTGACAAACTTTATCACGTTTTGTGGTCGGTTTATGTTGTATTTGCGATTTCTTTTGAGTTGGTAAATCCTGGTATAAAGTTCCTCCAAAAGCTATATTTAACACTTGCATGCCTCTGCATATACCGAGTATCGGAATATTCATATTGGATGCGAGTCTGGCGAGGGATAAATCGAATGTGTCGCGGACAACGTCTATCAATACTGTTGAATTCAATTTTTTCTCTCCATAATAAGTTGGGTCTACATCGTCTCCCCCTGTCAGAAGAAGACCGTCAATATTATCAAGTAATTTTCTCAATTTTACGCCATCGGTTGTTACCGGGATAACTACGGGAACTCCCCCTGCATCTTCAACGGCTTTGATATATACTCCCGGGACGAATGATCCTCCATCAGCGCGACGCATTGCCGAGACGCCTATTGTGGGAGGGGTTTGCGTTCGAGGATTACAAAATTCAAAATCAATAGTTTTGTTGAGTTGCGTTAAAGGTGATTCTATTTCATTCTGTCCAAATGCTGAAATAGTGACTACTATAAGGTATATAGTCGAAATAATTATTCTTCTCATTATTCAGATTATTCTGTTGGTTACTTTTCACAACAAAAATACGTTTTCTTTTGGACATATATATTTTAATATGGTAAAAAGGATACCCCTTTCGAAGTATCCTTTTCAATTGTTATTTTAATATAATCTGCTTCATTTCACCCGATGGGGTTAGCATGTAACACGCTTTGTCGGCGGGTTTATTTTCTTGTTGTATATACTTGATCGTTACCGAATAAGATAATTGTACGACAGGTTCGGTTATTACAGGATTGAGAATAATATCATACATGGCGTAATTGATCGGCTGATAATATTTTGTTGTAGATTTAACCACTTCGTTAAAAGCATATTTTCTTTTTATGCTGTTTAATGATGGACGAGCAAATGCCTGATAAGAATAATATCTGCTTAAAGGTAAGATGGTGAAGTTGTTGTCAGCAATACTTTTCTTCATCGATTCCAATTTTATTCCTGTTATTTCATACGATTTAACCTTTTTGTTGATCTCATTCATACAAGCGTTTCGAAGCGAGTCTTTTAGCGAAGATATGTCCTTGACGAAATAATCGCATTTGACCAAGTCATAAATTTCTGATTTCATGGCTGCTGTCATTATTGCTTCTAATTGACCGGATTGCGAATAAGACACGCATATACTCTTTTGCATTTCAAAACCTGCAGGTTGCTCGTTATATGATTTACTAAAGATTTTAGTTTCGGTCTGAATGTCATAATTGGGAACTACCGAAACCAAATCAATTTTTATGTCGCGACCACTGATACCTGCATACCTTAAATTATTACGAAACAAATCAATACGATCATTCATTCTTCTGTCGACATCATCGGTAGTTTCACCCACTTGTATTAAGTTGAAAGTCGCCACATAGCTATCCGCAACTACATTCATCAACCCATTTACGGATATTAAGATTTCATCATTATTTGGGATAAGAATTTCCGAAACGGGATCATTTTTTGAAGAATCATTTGACGAATTATATTGCGATGCACCCATTACTTGGGCGTTTGCCGAATATATATAAATGATAGAAAGAAAAAGGGTAATTATTATTTTTTTCATTTTATATTTATTTTTCGACAGTATAACCTTTTGTTTTTGCCAATTCTATGATTGAATTGTTGATTGCCGCCCCAAAGTCTTTCTCATCGGCAGGTTCTTTTTTCATTTCATCATCTATATAAGCTTGACGTTTTTTAGCCAGTTCGGCTATTTCTTTTTGCAGAGAATCTCTTTCTTTCTGTTTCTCAGCAATAATCTTTTGTATTTCTTCAGTTGATTTTGTTTGTAATTCGGTTGGTAAGTCTTCCTTCTTTATCTTTTTCAACGCGTCCTTATCTTCTTTGACTTTATCTACCATATCCCACGAATCATTTTTGTAAATCGCCTTCGTTTTACTTACCGAACGTTCAACGCTATTAGCAGATGACATTGATTTTGCATTCATATCTTGTCTCGATTGATTTGCTTTGTACCTTGCGCCGGATGATCCATAAGGTATATATGTATCCTGTAATTTTATATTGCAACTGGTTATACGGTCATCATACGGAGTAGCTATATAACGTACTTTTGCGTTATGATTGA
>CALYRA010000407.1 GCA_945292135.1 uncultured Dysgonomonas sp. | reverse complement strand
ACAAACTATAATATGAACACAAGGACTAAAAGACGAATTCAGGAGTCTATCGAAGTTAAACAACGAATTATTGATAACGAGACCCTGTTAAATGATATTCAAAACGCAACGAATATTATACTCAATCAAATTAAAGATAACAAAACAATATATTTCTGTGGAAATGGAGGTAGCGCAGCGGATGCTCAACATCTGGCAGCAGAATTATCCGGTAAATTTTATTTTGACAGATTCCCGCTTTCAGCAGTATCCCTAAATTCAAATACATCATTCTTGACAGCTGTAGCAAATGATTATTCTTTTGACATAATATATTCTCGTTTAATTTCAGGTCTCGGACGAAAAGGAGATGTAATAGTAGGGCTATCAACGTCAGGCAACTCCAAAAATATTATACACGCATTCGAAAAGGCTAAAGAAATGGGCATATACACAATTGGCATGACCGGTCAAACGGGAGGTAAACTAAAGGACATTGCAGATATATGCTTATGTGTCCCATCAGAAGATACTCCGAGAATACAAGAATCCCATATTACAATAGGACATATTATTTGCGAAATAGTAGAAGATACCTTATTTAATAATCCGAACAAGTAAATCAATGATATTTAGGAGTAAAGCCCCGTTTAGACTCGGACTGGCAGGAGGAGGAACAGATGTTTCCCCTTATTCTGATTTGTATGGAGGTTGTATATTAAATGCCACAATAAATCTATATGCTTACGCCAATATTGAACCTCGAAATGATAACAAAATTGTATTCCGAATTCCGCAAACCAATGAAGAATACATATACGATTCCGTTTGTGAATTACCAATTACCAATGATAAAACCGACATGATGAAAGGTATATACAACAGAGTCGTAAAAGATTTTGTAAACAAACCTTTATCATTTACTTTGACTTGCGCTTTGGAAGTCCCTTTTGGTTCTGGGTTAGGAACCTCATCAACATTGGCAGTTGCTATATTAGGCGCTTACGCAGAATGGTTGACGCTGCCTTTAGGCGATTATGATTTGGCTTATCTCGCTTATCTTATTGAACGCATAGACTTGAAACAAGCCGGAGGAAAACAAGATCAATACGCTGCGGCATTCGGAGGTTTTAATTTTATGGAGTTTTACGCCAATGACAAGGTGATAGTCAACCCTCTTCGTATCCATAATGAAGTTATGAATGAATTATCTAATAATCTGTTATTATATTATACCAATTCGAGCCGCAATTCAGGAAATATTATAGAATTGCAACAAAAAAATGTCAAAGCCAAGAAAGAAAAATCTATCGAAGCGATGCACCAGATAAAGAATCAAGCGTACGAATTGAAAGAGGCCATATTAAAATACAACCTCAATCAAATTGGTGAAATACTACATAAAGGGTGGACATATAAAAGAGATATGGCCGAGGGTATAAGCACACCTTTCTTCGAAGAATTATACGAAACTGCATACAACGCAGGTGCTACGGGAGGAAAAATATCCGGAGCAGGGGGTGGAGGATTTGTCTTTTTTTACTGTCCGGGAAATACCAAATTTGAAGTCATCAAAGCTTTAGAAAATTTAGGCGGAAAAATTCAGCGTTATAATTTCACAAAAAAAGGTCTCGAAACTTGGCATACGAAGCAATAATGAAAATCGCAGTACTTATACGCGTTTACAATCGAATAGAAGATTTAAAATATAATCTTCAAATCATACGTGATACATGGAAAGAAAATCGTTACTACATAATTGTTGTCAGCAATGGCGAAAACAAGGGATATAACATTCCTGACGAGTCCTTGCCTCTCATTGATAAGCTTATTATTTTGAAAGATAATGCAGGACATCGAAAAGGTAATTCGCAACTATTAATAGAAGGATCAAAATATATTCCTTCCGATTGTGAATACACGCTTATACTCGAAGCTGATACATGGATGTACGGAGATCGTATTATATCTAAATATATTGGCATATTGTCCCAATCAAAAGAACTGGTATGGGCTAGCGCAGATTGGTATGATAAAGTTTTTGCTTTAGCTACAGATTTCGCTATAGTGAAAAGCGATTATATTAAGAAAAATGACCGGCTTTTCGACTTTGAATTATTTCCGGAGTGCCACATTGCAAATACTTTACGGGATACGAACGCAAAATTTGTGTGGATAACCGAAAATATGCCTGTACACGTACCCAGTTACATTTTTGGATATCCATATACAATCAAAAACGAAAGACGTTTTTATACATTTCTTGATTCTAAAATTGTAACCCATCATATTGAATTTTTAAAAAAGGGAATTGAACAAAAAAAGAAACATTTTAATGTTGTAGCTAATACGGATTATTTTAAGGATGTGAAAACAAATTGCAAATTATGGATAAGGTTTAAAATGAAATTTTGGCACAATCTGAGTAATTGCTTCATAAAAAAAAGTTGGTTTTTTAGTAAAAAATATAGAGTAATAGAAAAATAAAATATCAGATGATTTTTTCAACTTATACGTTTATATTTATTTTCCTGCCAATTGTATTAATAATATACTTCGGTATATCCAAAGTAGCTTCTAAAAAA
>CALYRA010000406.1 GCA_945292135.1 uncultured Dysgonomonas sp. | reverse complement strand
TATTTTTCGCCGATAATGGCTGATAAGCAAATACCATCCAGTCCGCCTAAAGGATGATTGGACGAAAATATGAATCGACCGTTTTCAGGGATATTCTCCAATCCTTTGATATCCAGCTTTAGATTAAAATATCCTACTACTGATGTCATGAAGTCTACTCCGTCTCTATCCGCATAGATTGTGAGGATTTCGTTCAACTCATCGATATGGATTTTTCGTTTCAGATAATTAATCGCTAAGCGAGGCAACCTTTTATAAAGCTTTGGAGCTTTATCTTTAATTACTTTGTCCAGATCTATAAATTGAGGTTCACAATTCATATTTGATTTTTTATTATTATTACAAAGTTAGTGCTTTTCTGTAATAATATTTGTCAAGCAATATTAATTGTAATCAATTTATAACTCTAACTATTATGATATTACTATCTTTGTGACTATAAAACATAAATATAGAGTTTATGAAAATTAATTATAAATGGCTTTTAGGAGTAATATTGCTATTATGTTGTATCTCGATCGGTACTCAAGCTAACAATATATACTTGACCGAAACAGATAAATCTCCCATAATACATATTTCAGCTTCTGATTTTTATAAGGAAACTGAAAAAGGAATTGTACTTATTGATTTTTGGGCGCCTTGGTGCGGACCATGCCGACAAATGAATCCTATACTTGAAGATCTTGCAGGTGAATACAAAAATTCAGCTAAGTTTGTAAAAATGAATGTTGATAATAACAAAAACTTTGTTTCAAAACAAGGTATTAAGTCAATTCCGACAATTCTGATTTATAAAAACGGAAAGGAAGTGGAACGTATTATAGGACAGGTTTCCAAACAACAGTTGAAGCAACTTTTGGATAAACACCAAGCAAAATAATAATTATTCGTGCAAAATGTTTCTTGCCTTATCCTGATACCAATCAAATCTCAGGAAAGGAGCTACTAAAGGTGATATTTCTTTCACAATGGGATAAGCGTATGATTTAGTTTGCAGATCCAAGCTAATGATTTTATCGTTTTTATCGAACTCAAGTACTGTATTTAATAATATACTTAATACGATCATCCATGCTGTTAAACAGAATATCGAACCTGCAATTCTGTTCAGGAAATTCATTTTTACGACCTTTATTACAGATTGAAGTGAGCGTCCTAATAAAATGAGGGCGATAAATATAAGAATAAAAGAAATGATATAGGATAAGGGAGCTATGATATGTATCTCGGCTTTCGTCCAATTCAATAAAAGCGGGCTGATATACTTAGCCAACACCCCAGCAAATACAGTTCCCAGTAAAACTCCGCCAAGTGTCGCGATTTGCATTACTAAACCGGAGGTATAACCTTTGATGAGCGTAATTATGGTTATAATAACTACTAATATATCGAACCAACTTATTTGTTCCATAATAAATGACCTGTATATATACAACAAAAGTAAGAATTATTAACCCTTACTCTTTATTGCTAAGCTTAAATAGTTTTTTAACTATTATTTGCTGTATTCGTCAGAAACAGAAAGTTTTTTTCTTCCTTTAGCTCTACGTGCCGCTAATACTCTGCGTCCGTTTGCAGTAGCCATACGAGAACGAAAACCGTGCTTGTTTTTTCTCTTCCTGTTAGATGGTTGAAAAGTTCTTTTCATCGCTATTATATATTATTTTCGTTATTATATTTACATGAAATTTGGGTTGCAAAAATAGTGCGTTTATTTTAGAAATGCAAGTATATTAATGATTTATTTTATCCAATTGAATAAAACTGTAATTATATTTATGTTTTTCGTCCATAATATGATCTTCTCTCCACAACTCATTCCATTTGTTTTTATCTATTTCGGGGAAATACGTATCGGCATCCTCAAATTTGTGATGAATGTAGGTCAGATACAACCTATCTGCAAATTTTATCGCTTCATTGTATATAGTACCGCCACCGATAATGAATATTTCAGGTTCATCCTCGCATAATTTGATTGCTTCCATAAGAGATGAACACATTTCTGTGTTCTGGAATTGAAGGGATTCATTGCGTGTTATAACAATATTCCGCCTGTTAGGCAAAGCTCCTTTCGGTAGCGATTGGAATGTTTTGCGTCCCATGATTATTGAAAAACCTTCAGTTCGTGATTTAAAATACTTCAAATCATTAGGTAAATAGCAAAGGAGATTATTATCCTTACCTATTGCGTTATTTTCGTCTATGGCTACTATAATAGATATAATCGGCATGTTTTTATTTGATTGAAATTTGTTCGAAAGTCATTGTACACAAAAGCTTGTAAATTGGTAATGCGGATTTTGTACTTTTCTCTGATAATATTTTAAAATTATACTCAGAAATAAAATCCTTGATTTTATTTTTTCGAAATATTTATCCCTATTTTTTCAGCCTCTTTCACTATATAATTGTAAGCCGCATCATATTCATTCGGGATTACGCCGTCTAATATTGCGTCTTTCACTTTTGACTTTAAAATACCAACTTCCTTACTTGGCGATAATCCGAATAAATCCATTATTTGCTGCCCATCGATAGGCGGCTGGAAATTTCGGACAT
>CALYRA010000405.1 GCA_945292135.1 uncultured Dysgonomonas sp. | reverse complement strand
ATATTGGAAGAACTTGTAGGAGAAATACAAGACGAATCGGATAATGAAATTCCATTCGTTGAAAAAACCGGCAATAAAACATATTCTGTATTAGCAATAGCATCAATTAATGATATTAATGACGAATTACCTCATCCTATTGATAAAGATAAGCAATATGATACATTGGCGGGTTATCTGATTGACAAGTTTGGACGGATACCGACCACGCATGATAAAATAGAATCGGAAGGCTATGAATTTACAATATTGAAAAAAAATAAAACTTCTATTGTTCTGATCCAAATGAAAGATTTGGTTAACGAAGAACAGGAAAATGAAAATACCCTTTAAATTCAATAGAAGAAACAAAGCTGAAAGAAATAATATTTAATGGATTTTCAATTACAATATACCGATAACAATTCTCAGGCTAGAGCAGGACTTATTACAACTGATCACGGGCAAATAGAAACGCCTATTTTTATGCCTGTAGGTACTCAAGGCGCAGTAAAGGCTGTGCATATGACGGAGCTTAAAAATGATATACATGCTCAAATAATATTAGGAAATACCTATCACCTATACCTTCGTCCCGGTTTAGAAATACTGAAACAAGCCGGGGGGCTTCATAAATTTAACAGCTGGGATAAACCAATCTTGACTGACAGTGGCGGATTTCAAGTATTCTCTCTTGCCGAAAATAGGAAGTTAAGCGAAGAAGGAGCCGTATTTCGTTCGCATATAGATGGTTCAAAACACTTCTTTACACCCGAATCGGTAATGGATATAGAACGGACTATTGGCGCCGATATTATGATGGCGTTTGACGAATGTACGCCGGGCGACGCTGATTACGCTTATGCAAAAAACTCGTTAGACTTGACGGAAAAATGGCTTGATAGATGTATAAAGCGTTTTGACGAAACCGAATGCGAATATGGGTATAAACAAGCCTTATTCCCGATCGTGCAAGGATGCGTTTATACCGATCTGAGAAAACGGGCGGCAGAAAATGTAGCGTCTAAAGGCGCGGAAGGAAATGCCATAGGAGGTTTGGCTGTGGGTGAACCGACCGAAAAGATGTATGAAATGATTGAAGTTGTAAACGAAATATTACCCAAAAACAAACCTCGCTATTTAATGGGTGTAGGAACACCTGCAAATATTCTTGAAGCTATTGAACGAGGTGTAGATATGTTCGATTGCATAATGCCTACCCGAAATGGACGAAACGGTCAACTCTTCACGAAAAACGGCATAATGAACATGCGAAATGCTAAATGGGCTAAAGATTTTTCGCCTATCGAACAAAATGGAGCGTCTTTTGTTGATACGTTGTATTCAAAAGCATATCTTCGTCATTTGTTTATTGTGGACGAAATTTTAGCTCTTCAGATAGCTTCTATACATAATCTTACATTTTATTTATGGCTGGTAAAAGAAGCGCGCAAACGTATTATTGACGGAAGCTTCCTTTCTTGGAACCGGGAAATGGTCGAAAATGTATCAAGAAGGTTATAACCCTACATAATTAGAATTCAGATGTTATCAATACTTGATAGGTATATAATAAAGAAATTTTTGGGAACGTATATCTTTTCCATTATTCTTATTATCTCCATAGCTGTAGTATTTGATGTCAATGAAAAGCTGGATAAGTTCATAAGTAAAGACGCGCCTATATCTGCTATTATTTTTGACTATTATCTGAATTTCATACCCTATTTTGCGAATCTATTCAGTGCTTTATTTGTTTTTATAGCCGTTATCTTTTTTACGTCAAAGCTTGCGGATAACTCAGAAATAATAGCTATGTTATCAAACGGAATGAGTTTCAAACGTTTGATGAAACCTTATATGATTTCAGCGGGCGTAATAGCTGTTGTTTCATTCTTACTGAGCAGCTTTATTATTCCTCCGGCCAATAAAACGCGAATTGATTTTCAAAATAAGTACGTCAGGGATAAAAGCGTAACCTATGCTACTCAAATTCAAATGCAAATAGATAAAGGAGTAATACTATATCTTGAACGTTTTGATAAGTACAGTAGCACCGGACGTAACTTGGCGATAGACCATTTTGAAGGTAAAGATCTTGTTTCCAGATTAATCGCTAAAAGAATAACATATAACGATAGTACGTCTTGGACGCTACATGATTATTCCATACGTAACTTAAAGGGAAGGCGAGAAATCGTAACAGTCGGTTCTCAATTGGATACGACCTTAAACGTTATTCCTGCAGATTTTTTAGTTTCTGTCAATGACTATGAATTGATGACTACTCCACAATTATATAAATACATTAATCGACAACGTAGTCGAGGTTTGGCAAACGTTGGAGGAGTAAGTCTGACTCAATTTGATGTAGAATTTCATAAACGCTTCGCATCGGTATTTTCCGCATTTATACTTACTATTATTGGAGCTGCTTTGTCCGCAAGAAAAGTCAAAGGCGGAATGGGTTTAAATATAGGAATTGGGCTTGGTCTTAGCGTAACCTATATATTGTTTATGACTATAAGTTCATCCTTTGCGGTATCCGGTTCGATGCCTCCTATGATCGCCGTATGGATACCTAACATCATTTATGCT
>CALYRA010000404.1 GCA_945292135.1 uncultured Dysgonomonas sp. | reverse complement strand
ATACAAAAGGAATTAAGAATGAGAAGTATTTGGATAAGGTTTATTATACAATCGGTAACATATACCTCCACGATCAAGATACGACAAACGCTGTAAAAAATTATCAATTAGCAATATCGGAGAGTAAAGAAGGGGGATATGATAAGATTCTAAGTCAGATCAGATTGGGAGGGTTATATTATGATAAACATGAATTTATTCTAGCTCAGCCATGTTATTCAGGCGCATTGGAAGGACTAAAAAAAACAAACGAACATTATCAATTGGTATCATTTCGATCAGCTATTTTGGATGAATTGGTTATTCCATTTCGTGTTATAAGAGAACAAGATAGTTTACAATATTTGGCAAATTTACCCGAAGAACAGAGATTGTCAATTATAAATGAAAGGATACAAGTATTAAAAGACGAAGAGAAAGCAAAACAGCACGAAGAAGAGTATCAAGAACGGTTGGATAAACAAACAGAGCAGAGTTCATTCGATTGGGATGATTTAGGCAATCAATCTCTATTTCAAAAACAACCTTCTCAAAATTCAAACCAACCTTTTACTTTTCAAAATGCAGATAATAGTTCAGCATTCTATTTTTATAACGCGCAAACAGTAAAACAAGGGAAAGTTTCTTTTCAAAAGGCTCAGAAATAGGTCATTATTTTACAGACGATAATGATTCGTTTGTAGAAAATGATTCTATATTTGATTTTAATAATCAGGATAAATCACAGTTCGAAAATGATATAGATTATCAGAATTCAAACGCAAAAGACGAAGCGGATATATACTCTGTTGATTATTATCTGCAACAATTACCGCTTACAGACGAAAAGATTGAACAATCCAATGTATTGATAGAAGATGCATTGTTCAAAATGGGAAATATTTATAAAGAGAAGCTGGAAGATTTACAGTTAGCCAGACAAACATTCGAGTTAGATTTAGAAAGGTTTCCGGAAACACCTAATAAAGAAGAAATCTATTATCAATTATTCTTAATATACATGCAGTTGGATGATAAAAATATGATGGCAATGTATAGGAACAAATTGTTAACCGAATTTTCAGATAATAAATATGCAATGATGCTCTCTGAGCCCGATTATGAATGGAATTTAAAAAATTTACATCTTTTGCAAGACTCACTTTATGAGGCTACTTATGAGGCGTATCTCGATAGTGATATAAAGACAGTGAGAGATAATTTTAATTCTATATTAAAAAAATATCCATTCTCAAGCATCATGCCTAAATTTCAATTGTTGAATACATTAACCTATGTTCAAACCAAAGATTTAAAAAGTTTAAAAAATGGTCTGGAAGATATTGTAAGAGATTATCCTGAATCAGATGTTGCCGAATTAGCAAATGATATGCTTTCGCATATAAAGGATGGTAGAGTCTTGCTTTCGGATGGAACACCCATCAGGGGTATGAAATGGAATATTTCAGATGAAGACGAAGAAGGCGCTATTCTGGATGAGAAAGAATTACAATTTGCGGACGATCAAGAAAGTAACTATATGTTGCTGCTATTTTATAAATCGAATACAATAGATCGTAATAAGTTATTGTATCAGGTTGCCGATTATAATTTTTCAAATTACATTATTCAAACATTTGATTTAAATTTTGAACAAGATCCGCCACTCGAAATGTTACAAATCAAAGGATTTAAGAAATTCTCTAATATTCGTTCCTACCTTCGACGCGCTTTTGAGGCAGATGGATTAATTCAGCAAATAGATCCAACAATACTGATGATTCCAATTTCCGTAGAGAACTCTAAGATATTGATGGTTAAAGGGCTGGATGATTACATTTCATTTTATAAAGAACATTACGGAAAAGAAACACCTCAATTAATAGCATATTGGGGTGGAGATAAGCCAGTAATTGAAGAATTGGAAGATTTAGAAGAAGTAACATCAAATGAAGTAAACGAAGAAATTAAAACTGAAGAAACAGATAATTATAAAGATGTATCGGAAGAAGTAACTTTGACAATCAAACCTCCATTGATCGATAAAGAAAATAAAGATGTCAAAAATCTGCCTTTAAAAATAGAAGAAGATAAAGGCTCTGATTCAACACCAATAAATGCAAGAGATATTTTCGATCAAGATCAAGTAGATATAATAGAATCTGCCGGAGAAGTATTAAACAACCCGGTTGATGGAATTAAAAACTTATTCAATAAATATAAAAATAGAACGAAATTAACCAAAGAAGAAAAAGAAGCTTTAAAAGAAGAACGTCGTCTGGTAAAAGAGCGTCAGAAAGAATTGAAAACGATTGAAAAATTAAGACAAGATTCAATAAAACGAGGAGAAAAAGCTGTTCAAGAATCTATAAATCAAATAGAAAGAGACCGATTAGAAGTTCAAAAGCGTATTGAAGAAGAGCAGAAACGCGTCGAAAAAGAGAAACAAGACGCTATAAAAGCTAAGGCGAAAGTAAAAGAAGATGCGCGTAAGCAAAAAGAGCGGGAACGTCAAGAATTGAAACGCGCTCAAAATGAAAAAAGAAAAGAGCAAGAATATCAAAAAGAAAATCGTAGAAGAGAACAAGAACGCGATCGTA
>CALYRA010000403.1 GCA_945292135.1 uncultured Dysgonomonas sp. | reverse complement strand
ACTAATGGAAATGAAGTAATTATGAGCCCAACCAATCCATTATATTTCGACTATTTGCCGGATAGATCCTCACTTCGGACTGTATATAATATGAATGTAGTTTATGATAATATCCCGCCGGATAAAGCTTATTTGATAAAAGGCGCGCAGGCAAATCTATGGACAGAAATGGTTCCGACAGAAAGTCGTTCTGAATTTCAGATGTTTCCACGTATAACAGCCTTAGCTGAACGTGTCTGGACTAACAAAGATTTATTCGAAGATTATAGTAACCGTCTGACAGACCACTACCCTATTATGGATCAGATGAATATAAAATATCGTCTACCGGATCTCAAAGGATTTGCGCTCGAAAGCGTATATATAGGAGAAACCGAATTTGATGTCAAAAGCCCATTAAAGAATATGAATATTCATTATACGACAAATGGCAGTATACCATCTAAAAACTCTCCCATACTTACCAAACCCTTAAAAATCAGTGAACCATCTACTTTAAAATTTGCCCTTTTCAGCCCAAACTCAGCGAAAGGAGACATATATACGGTCAATTATAAAAAGACGACATATGCCAAACCCGTAAAAATTGATACAAAAGCATTGCAAACCGGTCTAACATGTGATTTTTTTAATCAACCTGTAGATAAAACGACAAAAATAAAAGGCGATCCCGATAAGAGATTCATCGTCAACAACCTATTAGTTCCTGCCGAAGCAAAAGTTCCAACATTCGGACTTAAATTCGACGGCTATATCAATGTTCCTGAAACAGGTATTTACAGTTTTTATTTCACTTGCGATGACAGTGGCATACTTTACATTGCCGATCGGTTAGTTGTTGACAATGAAGGACCACATTCTCCCGTAGAGAAAAGTGGACAAGTAGCTCTTGAGAAAGGGCTGCACAAATTCCACCTTGATTTTGTGGAAGGCGGAGGAGGTTATACCTTATATATGCAATACTCATTGAATAATGGTGAAGTGAAAGATATTCCTAATAGTTGGTTCGTTCATTAAAGATAATACCCAAGTCATTCATATTACAAAATAGACATCTATGAATCAGCTATATATCACTATATCAATGCTCTTTCTTATAATTCCTTTGTATGGTCAGAAAGGCTATAAATATAAAAATCCGACCTTGAGTGTGGAAGAACGCATGCAAGACTTACTAAGTCGCATGACCTTGGAAGAAAAAGTCGGACAACTATTATGTCCTCCCGGATGGGAAATGTATGAGAAAAAAGGTAATGAGGTTACATGTTCCGCCAAATACGAAAAATTGATAAAAGAACAGCACATAGGGATGCTTTGGGCTACATTCAGAGCCGACCCGTGGACTAGGAAGACTTTGGAAACGGGTCTCAATCCTGAACTGGCCGCCAAAGCCGCCAACTCTATTCAACGCTATAACATAGAAAATACTCGACTCGGCATACCCTTATTTCTTGCCGAAGAAGCACCACATGGGCATATGGCTATCGGAACTACAGTATTTCCGGTAGGTATTGCTATGGCTTCAACATTCAA
Source organism: uncultured Dysgonomonas sp. (assembly GCA_945292135.1). Taxonomy (GTDB): domain Bacteria; phylum Bacteroidota; class Bacteroidia; order Bacteroidales; family Dysgonomonadaceae; genus Dysgonomonas. The sequence goes on along the minus strand of CALYRA010000403.1, from coordinate 1,049 downwards.
TCCCAAAATAATAGAGCAAGCCGCTTCTGTTATATCGAAAGAAATAAGATTGCAAGGTGGTCATATAGCTTATGGACCTGTATTGGATATGGCTCGTGACCCACGTTGGTCGAGAGTGGAAGAAGGATACGGAGAAGATCCCGTATTGTCAGCATATTGTGGAGCAGCCTATGCTAAAGGTACGGGAGGCGGAAACCTGACCGAAAAATATAGTACGATTGCGACATTAAAACATTTTATAGCATATGGTGTATCAGAAGGAGGACACAACGGAAGTCCATCAAATGTCGGGAAACGCGATTTGTATGAAAATTTCTTACTTCCTTTCCGTAAAACGATCGAAAGTGGAGCCTTATCCGTCATGTCATCATACAACTCAATAGATGGAATCCCTTGCACATCAGATAAATCTTTATTTACAGATATATTGAGAGATCAATGGAAATTTCGTGGATTTGGAATATCTGATTTATATAGCATCGATGGAATATATAGCAGCCACTATGCTGCTCCCACTTTGCAAGATGCAGGAATCATGGCGCTCAAAGCAGGAGTGGATATTGATTTGGGAGCAAATGCTTACGCACAAATCATAGATGCCGTGAAAAATGGTAAAATAGAGGAAGCAATAATAGATACAGCCGTATGTAGGGTATTACGTCTAAAATTTGAGATGGGTTTATTCGAGAATCCGTATGTATTGCCTCAACAAGCGAAAAACCAAATAAGAACGCCCCAAAATATTGACGTAGCGCGTTCCGCCGCGAGAGAATCTATTGTCTTACTTGAGAATAAGCAAAATATCCTCCCTCTTAGTAAACATATCAAAAAAGTAGCCGTTATAGGTCCAAATGCTGATAATCAATACAATCAGTTAGGAGATTACACCGCGCCACAAGAAAAATCAAACATCTCAACCGTATTGGCAGGTATAACCCAGAAACTGGGCAAAGCACAAATTGAATATGTAAAAGGCTGCGCTATCAGAGATACAGCCAAAACGGAAATAGACAAAGCCGTAATTGCCACCCAAAAAGCTGATGTAGCAA
>CALYRA010000402.1 GCA_945292135.1 uncultured Dysgonomonas sp. | reverse complement strand
GAGAAATAAAATATAAACAAGAATTATTGGAAGAAGCCGAAACATATTACCTTAAAGCATACATGCAGAACGACAATAATACTCAAGTTGTAGATCGGTTAGCTGTTATCAACATTAAAAATGGTAACTATTCCGAAGCTTTAAAATATACTAACATACTTTTAGATTTAGAACCTTATAGCGTTGCGGCTAAACAGAGAATGGCTTTGTTGTATTTCGAACTGGACAATAGTAAAGAATTCGAATATCTATTAGATACGTTTAGTGATGGTGAACTTTATTCATTATTTAATCTTATATACGATAAAGACCAATATGACGGCTTGAACCGTGAATTACTGATCAAATTTCTAAAGGAAGCGAGAGAATGTCGTATATTATTTAAATATTTGAAACATTGAAAAAGTAGAATAGTCAGCTAAGACAATTCTAGTCCGAATTCATCTTTCAATAAGCGCAAAGCGTCGTTTTCTTCCGCCATCAAATTGAATTTTTCGGCAGGCGTAAAAGCTAATTTTTTCTCATTATCCTCACTTATACGAATCTGCATTTTAATATCAGTATTACGAAGTTTTTGCTTTAAGTTGGATAGTATATCGACTCCATGATCCAATAAACGTTGTTCCTGAACGGGATTATTCACAACAATCTCAAATGTTGTATTATTTAACAAATCGGGCAAGCAATTCAACATTGTATTTTTCAAATGATGCTCTTCCGTCAAACTTTCCGCATATTGTTTCCATTCTAAAAGCAATTGATCTGCCGTAAAATTTTCGGACATTTTTTCAGTCTCTACGACAACGACTTCTTCTTGCTGATTCTTCTTTTGGTTTAAGGCTGAAAGTGAAATTCCCAAACCTCCAACTCCTGCTGATTGAGGTTTTGAAGATGAAGTTGTTTGCCTTACTGTATTAGGTGCTGTAACTGTTTTTGGATTCGCCGCAATATTGGGTTGCTGATTTTTTTGTTGTTGCTGAGACGAAGATGGGGTTTGTTGTTGATTGTTATTTGTCTGTTGTACAGGTTGGCTATTTCCATTATTGGGGTTAATGGGGCTAATTACCTGCTTTTTTTTTTGATCTTCACCTAAGGCTTGTGGTAAAGATAATTGACAAAGTTGAATCAAGGTTAAATCGGAGAGTAGCCGCTTGTTTCGGCTGGCTCTATATTTTAAGTCGCAATCATTGACTATTTCAATGGATTTATAAAGAAAATCATTACTGCATTTGGCTGCTGTATCGATATATCGCTGACGAATAGATGCTCCTACTTCAAACATGGTTGCGGTGCGTGGATCTTTACAGAGTAGCAAATCGCGAAAATGCGATGCGATACCTGTAATTACATTATGTCCGTCAAACCCTTTATTCAGTATCTCATCTAAGATTAATAAACATTCTACTACATTATTGGTCAGTATATTATCTGTCAGTCTGAAATAATATTCATAATCCAATACATTCAGATTCTCTATAACTGCTTTATATGTTACGTTTCCACCCGTAAAGCTGACTGCCTGATCGAATATAGATAGTGCGTCACGCATACCTCCATCAGCTTTTTGAGCCAAAATATTCAGAGCGTCGACTTCGAAAGTTACATTTTCCTGAGAAGCTACGTATTCCAGATGTTCTACAATATCTTTAATTGTTATTCGACTAAAGTCGTATATCTGACAACGGGAAAGTATTGTTGGTAATATTTTATGCTTCTCGGTAGTAGCAAGTATAAATATAGCATGGTGAGGAGGTTCTTCAAGTGTCTTTAAAAAGGCGTTAAATGCAGCTTGCGACAACATATGAACCTCATCAATAATATAAACCTTGTATTTACCAATTTGTGGAGGGATTCGCACCTGATCTATTAGTGAACGAATATCTTCAACCGAGTTGTTAGATGCGGCATCTAATTCATGTATATTATATGACCTTTGTTCGTTAAAGGCAATACATGATTCGCATTGATTGCACGCCTCGCCTTCCGCTGTTGGAGTCAGACAATTAATAGTTTTTGCAAAGATACGAGCGCAAGTTGTCTTCCCTACACCACGCGGTCCACAGAATAAATAAGCATGAGCTAATTTATTTGTAGCAATGGCGTTAAGCAAAGTAGTTGTAAGCGAACGCTGTCCGACTACCGAGCGAAATGTGGTCGGGCGATATTTTCGCGCTGATACTATATAATTGTCCATATATGGATATTGTCCTTATTTTGGTATACAAATGTATGAAAAATAGTACGATTTTGAAAGAGAGATATTCACAATATTAGTTATAATATCATTTCCATTTCCAATGAAGGTTAGAAGTATATTTTATTTTATATGTACGTGCAATGTCCTTAAATCTTAATTCTATATATTTAGAATCATCGAGTTGTTTTTTGGGAATAATTATATATGATGTTTGCCCAAATTTCAGATATATATAATTTCGAATATTTATTATTTCCTGAATAGCGTCAAATCGGCTATGTGTTGCGTTTCCTTGTTCTTTGTAAGTTATTTCACTATCGTTAATAATCAGATAGGCTTTACGAGGAGTAGTCCGCCGATAAAGCGCAGCGACATGATTGCGCAAAGAAAACCG
>CALYRA010000401.1 GCA_945292135.1 uncultured Dysgonomonas sp. | reverse complement strand
AGAGTTTAATTATCTTATCGTTAATTTTTATATCATGTACCGCCCCTCCGCTAAGTTCACTATTGATAGGGATTTCCTCAGTCTTTAGTATAGGAAATTTTGAATAACAAGCTATTCCGAATGAATATTCACCCTCAGCTTTACCAAAACGAAGAATCGAACGATATGGGTAATCTTTCAATATCTGATCTATTTCCCGAATCGAAATAATACCTTCACGATTATACTGATGATTATTGATTACAAATTCCTGCATACAGATAATATCGGCATTTGAATTTGCCATATATTCAAATATCGGTTTATCACGGGCTGACTCATCCCTATCCCAATTAAAACCTTTTACATTATACGTCATTATTTTGATACAACCTTCGGGTACGTCCTTCGTTTTGAAATTAATCGGAAAATACGTTGAGATAGGATTCCAACAAATAAGCAAAGCAATTATATTCAAAAAGATAGGTTTTTTCTTTAGCAAAACAAGCCAAAATAAAAGAAAACCAACGCATACGGCAAATATCGCAATAAATCCCAGTCCCAGATATGCCGCAAAGATGTAATCGTAAGGAGGTATAAACCAAGCTGAAATCGAAAGATACAGTAAAATAATAAAAAGAACATTTATCAGAAATAGGATATGCTTAGTAGTCTTTCCTAAAAAACGGCTGAAAGTTTGACTCCTTTCTACCAGTATGCGTAAAATATTCCGATATTTTATTTTTCTTATTATGTTCATCTTTGCAACTGTAAATAAGCCATAATCGGATAGTGATCTGAATATTTAACTTTACCTACAGTACAATTATACGATTTGAATTCGGATGAGTGCATAATATAATCGATCCTAAACCAGAATTTGTTTTCATGATAAGTTATGCCATGTCCCAATCCTGTATGGGCGTAAGCATCTGTCAAATCACCTTTCATCTTATGATAAGCATACGAAATAGGCGTATCATTAAAATCGCCGCAGACGATAACTCCATCTGCCTTATGTTTTGCGATATAATCCGATATAATATCGACTTGTTCCTCACGCTTTGCGTAGGCTACGCTTAGGCGGGCTTTGATATTTTGGGTTACTTCTTCAAGTGTTTCCTTATCCTTCGAGATCAGCAAATCCTGATACAATTTTTTATCGCTCGCTGTTATTTTATTCGACTCCAAATGATTGTTTACGAGGGTTATTTTCTTTCCTTTTATATCCAATTCGTAGGCTACCGACCCATTAAACGTACTGGCATACAAAGGTAGTCTATATGTCTTGTTTATAGGATATTTGGAATAACACGCTACTCCGTAGGCGTATTGATTATTGGCTCTTCCAAAACGAATAATCGACCGATAGGGATAATCTTTGAAAATTTCGTCTACTTGTTTCTGCGTAATTATATTTCTGGGATTATTTTCTCTAAAACTTGCGGCAAATTCTTGCAAACAAATAATATCCGCGTTTGTTTCTTTTATATAATCAAAGATTGGATTTTTAAGCGCTTTTTTGCCTTGCTCAGAATTGAAACTTCTTACATTATATGACAATATTTTGATACAATCATCGGGAACTTTATTTGTTTTGGTATGGATAGGAAAATATGTAAATATAGGTCCCAAATTTATAATTAAGACGACAAGATTGACCAGAATAAATATTTTCTTTTGAAAAATAATCCAAAATATAAGGTAAAAAATATTTATTATCAAAATGATTGGAAAACCAAGTCCCAAATAAGCGAAAATGACTTGTTGGGATGGGGGCACTATCCAAGCAAATCTAGCCATAATAAGCACTAACAGAGAAAATATATTCGATATGAATATGATATAAAGTATCGAATTACTAATTTTCTGTCCTAATCCTTTTTTATTTTTTGCTGGCATCGAACAATCTACTTTTCTCTTGCTCGGTTAAGCTGCTGTAACCGGATGTTTTAATCTTATCCAAAATACGATCTATTTCTTCAGACTCCTGATGCTTCCTCTTATTATAATCGTAATCTCTCTCTTTGCTGCTTTTATATTTAACTTTCATTTTAGGCTTTGAACTACGGGGCTTGAATAAATTGCCAACCCAATCTATTACGTTGGTTAACCAGCTTGTAATATTAATTCCCTTTAAATATAATTTAGCGTAACAGAAGCCAAGTATTGCTCCCCCGATATGGGCTATATGTCCACCCGGGTTGGAAGTATCTCCCAACGACAAAAAATCAAGTACAAATAAAAATATAGCGATATATATTATTTTTACCGTTCCAAAGAACAGCAAACCTATTTCGGCGCGAGGATTATAAAAAGCTACCGCAAATATTATAGCCATCACAGAAGCCGAAGCTCCGATAAGAAAAGACGGATGCATTTCTTTATATAATGGTATCGTATTGAATGCCAGAATATAAATTAACGCGCCGGCTAAGCCTCCTAACAGATAAAGGCTTCGTAAATTTTGCGAATTGAAATATCCTAAAAATATTTGCCCAAACCAATACAGTAAAAGCATATTGAAAAAGATATGGAAAAATCCCTGATGCGAAAACATATAAGTAAGCAATGTCCAAGGACGTTTCATCAATAGTTCAATATTTTCGGGAACTCCGATATATTGGATT
>CALYRA010000400.1 GCA_945292135.1 uncultured Dysgonomonas sp. | reverse complement strand
TTCTAAATTAAATTTGTTTTTATACGCTTGAGCATTTAAGTTGAATGCACTGAGAAAAATTGCAATGATGAAATATAACTTAAATTTCATTTGTTTTTTCTTTTAACCATTCTATTTCATTACTATTCAATAATGGTGATAATCGGTCATATACAAACTTATGATATAAATTTATCCATTCAATTTCTTTTTCAGTAAGTAATTTTTTTACGATTGGCTTAGTGTCAATCGGACAAAGCGTTAATGTTTCGAACGAATAGAAATTGCCAAATTCAGTTGACATTTCCATTTTGGTAAGTATCAGATTTTCGATTCTTATGCCATACTTGTTGGCTCGATATAATCCCGGTTCGTTTGAAGTCACCATTCCTATTTCAAGAGTTGTAGAATTTTCATTCATCCTTATACTTTGAGGACCTTCATGAACATTCAAAAAATGACCAACGCCGTGTCCTGTACCATGCAGATAATTCAAACCTTTATCCCATAAAGCCTTACGGGCAAGTATATCCAGTTGGCTTCCCCTTGTCCCTTGAGGAAAAATAGCGGTGGCGAGGCTGATATGTCCTTTTAAAACCAACGTATAGTCTTCTTTCATCTCATCTGTTAAAGCTCCTACTGCGACGGTACGAGTAATGTCTGTCGTACCATCAAAATATTGCGCCCCGGAATCAATAAGAAGTAATCCTTCCTGTTTAATATTTAATGAGCTTTCCGGCGTTACATGATAATGAACAATAGCTCCATTCGGACAATATCCTGCAATCGTATCAAAACTTTCTCCAACAAAATGCTTTTGCTGACTGCGATATTCGAATAACTTTTTAGGTATGTCAAATTCTTTCACATTTCCTGATGGAATATTATGTTCAAGCCACATCAGAAAACGTATTAGGGCTACTCCATCGCGTTCCATAGCATTTCGAAAACCTTGTATTTCGGTTTCATTCTTTTTGGCTTTCATCAAGTCTGCAGGTGATGGAATGTCTATTTTACGACATTCTTTCGGGATGCGATTATATAAATTGAATGATATTTTTTCGCTATTGACACATACTGAACCTTTTAATTTGGATATGAAATCATATATCTTGGAATAATCTGCTAATATAACTCCTTGTGATTTAAGATATTCAGCGACTTCGTCTGTTATTTTAGCCGGATTGATAAATAAAACGGATTCTTTTTCTGATATGTATGCGTAACTTACCGCAACGGGATTACATTTTATATCGTTACCCCTAATGTTGAATATCCACGCTATGGTGTCAAGGGTGGCAACTATTAATGATTCTGCGCCTTCCTTTTCCAATTGTTGGCAGATGCGTTTTATTTTGCTTTGAGTCGTTTCGCCAGTATATTTTTCGGGTAAAATAAAAACCGGATTATTTGGAATTTCAGGTCTGTTTTGCCAGATAGTTGCAAATGGATCGTAATCACTCGTAAGGTGTATTCCTTTTACATTTAGTTTTTGAATTAAGTTTTGAGCAGCTTTAGCTGCATATACTTCGCCATCAATTCCGATGGTTTGACCATTATTTAACTCCTCAATTAGCCAGTCATCTATAGTCGGAGTTTCAGGTAATCCTTCACGAAACAATTTTATACTTGAATCTTTAAGTTCATGAGCAGCTTGTAAAAAATAACGTGAATCTGTCCATAATCCGGCTTTCTCCATGGTTATAACAACAGTGCCAGCTGATCCGGTAAATCCACTAATCCACTCTCTGCTTTCCCAATGTGCAGCAGGGTATTCACTTAAATGGGGATCTGTTGTTGGTATTATAAATGCGCTAAGTCCTTTCTCACGCATGAATTGCCGAATCGAAAAGATCTTTTTTTCTATATTATTCATTTATTGTATTATAAAAGAATATTGACTATTAGTCATTTAAGGTATTCTATGCATTTGTATTTGTAGTAATATCTTTATATTTATCTTTGTTACCAAATGTATCAAAAGATCCTTTAACTCGCGCACCCGGTTCAACTTCTAATACCTGTGTTTTGATGTCGCCTAATACAAGGGCTGATTCTCTTAGTATAGCGGTATCGGAACAGAATATATTACCTTCATGTGTGCCTAATATATCTAAGACACTACATCTCACTTCACCTATTATTTTTCCTTCAGGACCTATTATAATCTTGCCTTGACAAATTATATTTCCTTCGATTGTGCCATCAATTCGGAAATCTTCTTCAGATTTAATATTACCTACAATTGTAGTTCCTCTAGACAATACATTGTGGTTGTTACTCGTCGGTGTTGTTTCTCTTCTAGACATAGTTTCGTGGAGATTTTATTTAAATATTTGATATGATAGAACAAATATAAATAAAAAACTTAGTTTGAATGGTAAATATTTTAATCTTTTGGATTAATTATGATCGCCTTGCGAGATTTGTTGCAAATTTGTCTCATCCTTAATTGTTTATTCCGTTTTTTAAGTAATATTCAAACACATTGTGTTATATTAATGCTTTATGATTATCTATATTTTGAACTAAAATGAAGATATTTGTGCTTAAATTATTATTTAATCAGATGTAATGGAAAGTTATATTTTGCTTGAGAATATTGAAATATTTGCAAATCATGGGGTATTTC
>CALYRA010000399.1 GCA_945292135.1 uncultured Dysgonomonas sp. | reverse complement strand
CCGAAACGATATTATTAAGCTTTTCTACAAAATTATTCGAATATATGGGTCTGTTGTGTAGTAGATTGTAAAATAATTAGTTTACTAAAATCAGTCTTTTATTCATCTGATTTTTTTAGCTTATTGAAAATATCTCTATCAAAAGCCACATATTTTGGTTCCATTGGAACATAAGGAGTGTTCCATAATGTGCTGGTTATCATTAAGTCCGCGCTATATCTATTACAAGCGATAGGTACATTATGAACGCGGCACTGACGAAGCAACATCATAATGTCTGCTGCATGTGGTTGGGCATTGAGATCATCTATAAGAAAAACAGCCAAGTCAATTTCTTTACGAACGACCATTGCTGCAATTTCAGCATCGCCACCCATAGGACCCGAATTCATACGCGTAATTTCGGCATTGATACCTTTCTCCTCAAAGGCTTCCTTTATTAAGGTACCTGTAGTACCTGTGCAAACCAAATGATGATGTTTCAAAAAATCAGAGTTATAGTAACACCATTCAACCATATCGACTTTACGGTGATCATGCGCAACTAATGCTATTGTTAATCTTCTCATAATCTTCTACCTTTTTTATATATAAATTAAAATGACAAATATTTGATTTATTATAAATCATATTTTATATCTCTCTATAAAATAGCTTTATATGTCGAAAAACTTTTAATAAGAATAGTAAAAATAAAGTCGATGTCAAGTTACTTATATATAAAAAAGAGAAAGTAGTAATATATGAAACTACCACATCGTATTTTAATAATACGTGTTATTCTTCGTTACTTATAACCGGTCCCGCCTTTTTCAAAACATTTCTGTAATACCCCTCCGTTAAAGGACTAACTTTGACTCCTCCTTTAATCGAAGCATGTACAAAATGTCCGTCTCCTAAGTATACCCCAACATGATTAATGTATTTTTTGCCTAATGTAGAAAAGAAAACTAAATCTCCGGGATTTAACTTATCAATAGGAACAGACTCTTTTACTGTATTTGCTATAGCTCTGCTTACACGTGGTAGTTTCTTATTATATACAGCTTTATATATTAAATTAGCAAATCCTGAACAATCCACAGCTTTGCGGCTCATACCACCTCTAAGATAACGTGTGCCTAACCATTCAGCGGTTTCACGATACAAATTAATATATTGGGTATCTGTAATATTTATACCTAACTTCTTAGACAACTGTTGTACCTCATCTTGCAATGCTAATTGATTTTTCAATTCTTTGGAAGTACACGAATCACTTGCGAACTTTTCGTCAAAAGAAATAGCAGATATGGAATGTGGTATATCTGCGCTAATCATCTTATATCTAGGTAAAGAAACTGACTTTCCGGCTTCAAGTTCTAAATCAATAAAATCATCAGATTGAACAAGTTGAATCAATCCCGGTTGAATAGATTTAGAAGGAGAAGAGCCAAAAACAGAAGTTGTTCCCAGAGCGGTGAATAGTGTTAATAAGCAATATTTGAATTTCATCAATAAAATATTTCTAATGTATATTGCCTGCAAAAGTAATAAATAAATACAATAATCAGTGTTACAATCTATTACAATTTCAGTTATTTAACAAAGAGTTTTGAAAATTAAAGATTAAATCCTTCCACCTTTTAACCATCTTTTTTTGTAATAATCTTTATTAAGATGTGTTACGATGACTCCTGATGAGGTCGAAGCATGTATAAAATATCCATTTTTTAAATAGATGCCAACATGAGTTGCCTTTTTCTTGTTCTTTGTTGTCGCAAAAAATAATAAATCGCCGGCTTGCAATTGATTTAATCTTATCGTATGGGATTTTGTATAAAGTTCACCGGTAGTTCGGGATACTTTTTTTCGATAAACTGTTTTAAAAATATTATGTACTAATCCCGAACAATCCACACCTTTTTTTGTATTTCCTCCATAACGATAGCGAACGCCGATCCATAATGAACATTCAGCATAAAGACGCATATTTTTATCATCATCAATATCAGTGTTTTTTAATGGAATGCCAAGTTTCCTTGATACCTGTGCGACTTCAACCGGATCATACAGCCCTTTTTTGCCGTAAGATTGAGTTGAACTACATGATGAAAATACAACAATTGATATAATGATCAGTAAAAAATATTTTAGATATGCGCGATTCATATTTTATATAATCATAACATAAAGGTAACAAAAAAGGTTGTCTGTAAAAACAACCTTAACTATTATTCAGAATAGTAGTAAATTATCGTTATGATTTTAGATAATCATCTATATGTTTTGCAGTTTCACGTCCTGAAGCAATACATTTCACAACAAGCGATTGACCGCTGACGCAATCACCGGCTCCAAATACTTTAGGAACGTTGGTAGCGCGTTTTACATCTGTCGCTATATTCTTGCGTCCATCAACGTTTAAACTGAGTTCTTCAATTAAACCTTCTTGAATTGGATGAACGAAACCCAAAGCTAAAAATACCAAATCTATTTTAAGTGTTTCGGGCTTTCCAATTTCTGTCATCACATGATTTCCTTTTTCATCTTTGCTCCATTCAACTTCTACAAGTTCGACACCCGTAAGCACTCCGTTTTCACCTATAAAACGTTTAGTATTCATAGACCA
>CALYRA010000398.1 GCA_945292135.1 uncultured Dysgonomonas sp. | reverse complement strand
GGGAGCCGGATTATCTATTAGCGGACTTCAAATGCAAACTGTCTTTCGTAATCCGTTGGCAGGACCATCCGAATTAGGGATAAGCTCGGGAGCCAGTCTCGGTGTAGCCCTGATGATTCTTTTGTCAGGAAGTTTAGGAGGGTTAGCATTAAGTAAAATTGGTTTTGTGGGAGAAATAGCTATTTCTATAGCTGCGGTTATAGGAGCAATGTTTGTAATGCTTATTATCGTCGTTATATCTCAACGCGTACGAGGAAACGTTATCCTTTTGATAATAGGCGTTATGATTGGATACATTGCTAATGCAATTATAGGCGTATTAAAGTTCTTTAGTAATGATGAAGATGTAAGAGCGTATGTTATATGGGGATTAGGAAGTTTTTCTAAAGTTTCAGGCAATCAGGTTTATACATTTGCAACTATAATGTTGATTATTATACCTTTGTCATTTTTGTTAATAAAAACTTTAAACCTGATGCTTTTAGGAGAAAGTTATGCGCGTAATCTGGGTTTAAATATAAAACGATCAAGATTATATGTCATTATTTGTTCCTGTATACTTACAGCTATTGTTACGGCATATTGCGGCCCTATTGTTTTCTTAGGATTGGCAGTACCACATTTATGTAGAACTATATTCAGGACATCTGATCACCGTATATTAATGCCTGCCGTAATGCTTGTCGGATCATCGTTAGCCTTATTGTGTAACTTGATAGCGCGCATGCCCGGATTTGAAGGAGCATTACCTATCAATTCGGTAACAGCTTTGATAGGCGCCCCAATTGTTATTTCAGTGTTGTTTGGTAAACGAAAAAATGAAATGAATGAGTAAAAAAGATAATACCATCATACTGAAAGATTTATCAATAGGCTATAAATCAAAAAGAAACAATAAAATTGTCGCGCAGAATATAAATGCTACAATATATAGCGGTGAACTTACTTGCTTACTTGGGGATAATGGTATTGGTAAATCAACTTTATTACGGACATTGTCAGCTTTTCAGCCACGTATTTCGGGATCTATCTATTTACAAAATGTAGAGTTAGCGAAATACACCGAAAAAGAATTATCCCGATTGATAAGCGTCGTTTTAACTGAAAGAACAAATATTCGAAATATGACTGCCTACCAACTCATTAGTCTGGTGCGAAGTCCATATACAGGATTTTGGGGAAGTTTAAGCAAAAAGGATAAAGAAATCATAGATTATGCTATTGATTTGGTCAAAATAGAAAATCTTAAATCTCGAATGGTAGATACATTAAGTGATGGCGAACGTCAAAAAGTAATGATAACCAAAGCATTGGTTCAGGAAACGCCTATAATATTGCTTGATGAGCCGACAGCATTCCTTGATTTTCCGAGTAAAGTCGAAATTATGCACTTATTACATAGATTATCAAGAAATACTGACAAGACGATTTTTTTATCGACGCATGATTTAGATTTAGCGCTCCAAATCGCTGATAAAATATGGTTAATAGACAAGAATGCTAATATAAGTATTGGTACTCCCGAAGATTTATCTTTAGAAGGAAAATTGAGTAGTTTCTTTGCGCAAAAAGGGATTATTTTTGATATGGAAACCGGTTTATTCAGAATAGAAAATACTTATCAAAAACATATTCGCGTAATCGGACAAGGTCAAAAATACGCAATGATATGTAAAGCGTTATTGAGAAATGGCATATCTGCATTCCAAAATGATGAATCTGATATTTATATTGAGACAGGAACATTATATGATAACAAAATTATTATTCATAATAAAGAAACAACTATCACTGTTTATAGTATCGAAGAATTATTAAGTCAAATTGAAAATCTTAATATATAGATTAAAAATGAAATTTTATGTAATAGGCATAGATGATAATAAAGAACAATTTTTCAAATCCGAAATATTAGATATTATCAATTCTCATTCCGTTTTTTCGGGAGGAAGAAGACATCATGATATTGTTAAAAATATTTTGCCGGAAAATTATACATGGATTGAAATTATTACTCCTTTAAATCAAATATTTGATGAATATAAATCTTATTCAGAAGTAGTTGTATTTGCATCGGGTGACCCGTTATTCTTTGGTTTCGCAAATACAATTCAAAGATTGATGCCGGATTCAGAAATTCAGTTATTCCCATATTTCAATTCATTACAAACTTTAGCTCATCGTATACTTATGCCTTATCAGGATATGCATATTGTTTCTTTGACGGGACGCCCTTGGCATAAATTTGACGAAGCGCTTATTTCCGGATACGAAAAAATAGGAATTCTGACAGATAATAAAGAACACACTCCGAGTGCAATAGCCACAAGAATGCTTGAATATGGATATGATAATTATACAATGACTATTGGCGAATTGCTTGGCAATAAAGAAAATGAAAAAATATCCGTTTTCCGGTTAAAGGATGTTATTGGCAAATCATTTTCATTTCCTAATAATATAATATTGCAAAAGACATATTCACGGGCTCGTCCATTCGGAATACCGGAAAGTGAGTTCCATTTATTAAATGGAAGAGTAAAGATGATTACTAAAATGCCTATCAGACTTTTATCTCTGAGTATGCTCGATTTAAGAGAGAAAAATGTATTTTGGGATAT
>CALYRA010000397.1 GCA_945292135.1 uncultured Dysgonomonas sp. | reverse complement strand
TGACAGTATTAATATTGTTATTGCTATTGAATGATATGCGTATTGTATAAGTTCCCGGCTTTTTTAATTTAAAAGATTGGTCAGTCCGGTAAATATAATCTGTACTATAATCTCTACCGGGAACACTTCCAACCGGTCCTGAAAATATTGATGCAAAAGCATTAACGCTAGATTCTACACCTGAAGTTCTAGTACGTTTTTTTATCAGTTCATTTATATTAGGAATCATCAAATCAAAGACTTATAAATATAATGATAAAAATTACCAGATATAACACGACTTGAAGTTACCCCACAGGTATCTGTAAATTCATAATAATAATTATATCGTACATTTGGAACATTCAAATCTATTGAATTACAACTATTTTTATTAATGGTAGAATTGAATGCATTGTTCTTAACTTTATGCCAGAAAGATAGTGTTACACTGTTCGAACTAACATAGTCTGATGGTAAATCCGTATCTCGATCCCACTCTGTAAAAGTAGGAGGTGTAAATCCAGGTTCATTATTATAGTCTATATCACTAAAAGACTGATTACCAATAGATTTCATAACTTTAACTAGTTTTACATGTTTCATTCCTCTCGCATCAAAATAGAAATAAGGAATTTCTTCGTTATTTAAACATCCACATGGAAAACATGTAGTAGTTGCTCTAGTAGCAGGAGAATTACTCGATAGGCTTAGGGATTTTTCGTAATTCGTACCTAAGGCTGTTGTCACAACATACTTATATGATCCCGGACTTACTAATGTAGAAAGATAATTATTGGAGCCAGAATTATATGATAAAGTGTCAGGATAACGTTCAACTAAAGAATAAGTACCATCTGATATTCTTTTATATAAAGCCCATGTTATGGGATAAGAAAATAAACCATCATAATCTTTCCATGGTCTAAAACTTATCTTTCGTAGATCACATTGTTGAAAAATAATATTATTTGTCATACTTGGAACTTTACATTCAATGCTCTGGGTTTTTACAGTTCCTGCGCAGGTACCGGTAAGTATACGATACATAATTCGAGGATTTTTATTTACATCAGCGACAATTTCATCAATAGTATATTTCAAACTATCCAAAACTATTCCATTAATATTATTAGGCATTCTCTTCCAAATTAAACTTGGGTCATCGGGATCGGGGATTCCATCAATAGGATGGTAGTAAGTATATTCTACTTTTTGACTCAAATCGTTCAAATAATAAGGGTAATCGCCACCAAAACTATTACGATTAATGCCAATAGCTCTATGGGCTAATGTATCGTTTTGATAAGATTTTATAGATTGAGCAGGATAAGCTTTAGAATAAAATATATCAGGTAATTCACTGCCTAACATTGGTATATTTACTGTAGCTCTCGCTGTAGAGCTACAAATGCTACTTTCTGATAGTTCAAATACATAAGTTCCGGAGGGCAAATCTTGCCATGTTGAATAATTAATCGATGAAACTGATGTGAAAATTTTTTCTTTAATTCCTTTATAGGTAAGGGGTGCCGATATTATTTTTAATTTATATGGTCCTTGTCCTCCAGAAGCATTTGTAAACCTTACCTGTCCTCCTCCCTTGGGATCTATACATTCAAAAGCAGAACGGGTTTTTTCAACTTTTATATTGACTGGTTGCCATGTTGACTTCTTTAAAGTTACATTAGGCACAGCATTAAGAACTTCAACATAAGTATTTCCCGCATCTTGACATAAACCTCTAATATCAATCTGGTAGGTACCTGCAGCCAAATTGTCTCGAACATTATTTTTTATCCAGATTTGTGTATCTGACGTTCCCGGACGAAAAATTCGGTATTGTAATTCTGTATATTTACCATTGTCAATATCTTTTCCTGTCACTATAACCTCTATTCTTCCATTATCGGAACATGGGGAATCTTGCTTATCGACAGAAACTGTTATGTTGGCACATTGAGCTAATCTTTTGTGGGAAATTGTAAGGCTCAATATAGTTAGCAATAGTGTGATATTTAATATTTGAATATTGGATTTCATGTAAATAGTATATTTGTTTTATTCTTTATTTTCTGATTTTATGAGTGTTCTTAATTCCTTACGCAGCGGACGGTGTTTGTGCTTTGAAGTATCCCGCCTATGGGTGGACCAAAGATCGGGGAAAAGATTGTGGGCATTATATCATTCAATATTTCTTTGGTGCCGTCTGAGTGAATGATGCCTAGCGTGATCCAGCCGTTGTAGTTGACGTAGTATTTGCTTCCTCTGAAATAATGTTGATTGTTTTTTGTATCTTTTTTATTCCACGTTTCAAGGAATTCTTTGTGTGTCATTAAATGATAGGTAAATGTGCTGGTACCATCATTATTAGTCACGTTAGAGTCTTGACATGTTTTTTGTGCTTCGCTTATAGTTTTATTTTCAAAGTCTTGACAATAGAAATGGTAAATGTAGTCCGGAGTAATATTACTTTCAATGTCATATTCGCAGATTGGAAGTAGGCAAGGTTTGCCTAGTCGGTGCCATTGAGAGGTGTTCCAAACGTAAATGCCGGGACAAAGGGGTTTGGATAAGTCTGTGGTTTGGTTATAAACGACAAGACCTGTGTGAGCTTGGTCTGCTTTGATTTTGAATGGACTACCGTTTTGAT
>CALYRA010000396.1 GCA_945292135.1 uncultured Dysgonomonas sp. | reverse complement strand
ATGTGCGATCGTCTTTACTTTGACGAACTAACATATGAACGCGTAATGGACATCATTGAATTGGAAAATCCGTACGGCGTTATTCTTTCTGTTGGTGGACAAATCCCGAATAACTTAGCGCTACGTCTCGATGAAGCAAAAGTAAATATTTTAGGAACAACAGCTCAAAGCATTGATAATGCCGAAGACCGTCACAAGTTTTCAAGTATGTTGGATAGAATTGGAGTAGATCAACCGAGATGGAAAGAATTAACCTCACTTGATGATATCAAAGGTTTTGTTAATGAAGTTGGTTATCCGGTTCTGATCAGACCATCTTATGTATTGTCCGGCGCCGCAATGAATGTTTGTTCAAACGATCAGGAATTGGAAAATTTTTTAAGTCTGGCTGCTGAAGTTTCTAAAAAACATCCGGTTGTCGTTACAGAGTTCGTTGAAAATGCAAAAGAAATAGAAATTGACGCTGTCGCTAATAAAGGAGAGATTGTCATGTATGCAATTTCCGAACACGTTGAGTTTGCCGGAGTTCACTCAGGTGACGCTACCATACAGTTCCCTGCTCAACGCCTTTATATAGAAACCGTTCGTCGAATTAAAAAAGTTGCTCGTAAAATTGCGAAGGAACTACAAATATCAGGACCTTTCAATATTCAATTTTTAGCAAAAGATAACAGCATCAGAGTTATTGAATGCAACTTACGAGCATCACGTTCATTTCCATTTGTTTCTAAAGTTTTGAAAATAAATTTTATTGAACTTGCAACGCAAGTAATGCTTGGAATAGATGTAGAAAAACCTAATAAAAATGATTTTGACCTTGATTACGTTGGTATCAAAGCTTCGCAATTCTCATTTTCCCGACTTCAAAAAGCTGACCCTGTATTAGGTGTAGATATGGCTTCAACGGGCGAAGTAGGATGTTTAGGAGATAATTTTTATGATGCTATGCTTAAATCTATGCTATCGGTAGGTCATAAAATACCAAAGAAAACAGTACTTTTTTCTACAGGTCCTGCAAAATCAAAAGTAGAACTTTTGGAAGCTGCCCGTTTATTGCATCATAAAGGATATGATATTTATGCGACAGGTGGTTCTCAAAAATTTTTGGTTGATAATGGTATTCCTGCAACACAAGTATTCTGGCCTTCGGACGATCAAAAACCAAGTGCTTTAGAAATGATTCAAAACCACAAGATAGAATTGGTTGTAAATATTCCTAAAAACTTTAGTTCAAACGAGCTAAATAACGGTTACAAAATACGACGCGCAGCAATAGATTACAATGTTCCGTTGCTAACTAATTCCAGACTTGCATCAGCGTTCATCCAAGCATTCTGTAAAATGGATGTGGATGATATAGAAATCAAAGCTTGGAATGAATACGAATAGTTTTTTAAATCCATACTTCACTATAAAAGGCACAAATATGTGCCTTTTATTTTTGTTACCATATTGAAATAAAGATGATAAAAAAGCTTTTATTAAAAAAATCTCTATCATAACGGCTTGTTTGTTACTTTTAAGATAAAACGTAATAAACAGAAACGGGTAAGACAATTGAAACAAAATAACTTAAATATGAAAGTCTATCCCAAAGTAATCTTATAATGGCAACAACTCAATATAAAACCTTGGTAAAACTAATCCTATATTGTATAGAAGAGATATGTTTTATACCCTAAAATTCCTGTAAGAAGAAAACAACAAAATGCCACCGTAATAAACATATTACTATATTTGATAGCAAGCATTTTTTTTAGAGGATTGATTTATTTGACATTCAACATTAAAAAAGTCGCTAACTGATTTACTTCATTTTTTCTTATATGTAAATTTCTTATTCAAAGTCTACAACTGTAATTCCGGCGCCACCAAATTGAACATGCTCGTCCGCAAAATGCGTAACAGCAGGAATTGTCTTCAAGTAGTCACGTATAATTTGTCTTAAAGCTCCCGTACCGGTTCCATGAAGAATACGTACGCGAGACATACCCACTAAAATAGCATCATCCACAAAATACATAACTGCTTGTAATGCTTCGTCTCCACGCATACCCCGAACATCAATATCTTGCTTGAAATTAAGTTTTTTCGCGCGCATTTCATCGCTTACGGTAGCCGATACAGGAACTGCTTTCTTTTCCTTTTTCGCGTGAGTTTTACTCACGTATTCCAAAGCATCTAATTTTACAGAAGATTTAATTAGACCGAAAGCTACTACCGCATTATTTCGTTGAATTTCCATAACCTGACCAATGGAACTTTGACCTTTAAGACGTACATTATCCCCTACTTCGATAGTTTTATTTACAGGTTGCGTATTCGGTGTATCTTTATTAGTATATTTCTTTACCTTATTCAGTTTATTCGCAAGTTTGCCGGGTAAAGGAGCATCTGTTTCATTCAATTCAGATTTGAAATTATTTAACTCTTGACGTACTACACGGGTTTTTTCTTTATTAGCTTGGCTCTCTTTAATAATTCTAATCGTATTTTCTATTTTAGCGTTAGCTTCTGAAATTAAATGTTCAGCCTCTGCTTTAGCCTGTTTGATAATCTCTTTACGCTGTTTTTCAATATTTAATAAATCTGATTCATATGTAGCTGTCAATTCTTCCAATCGTTTTTCGTTTTGGCG
>CALYRA010000395.1 GCA_945292135.1 uncultured Dysgonomonas sp. | reverse complement strand
GTCGAGCATGTCCTCGCCGGATGAAAACAAACGATTCTTGCCGGGTTTATATACATGGGACGGAGAAAAGTGGGAGCAAATAGGAAATGATAAATATCAGGCAAAATGGTTTTATCCCCCGGCTTTCAATCTACCATTAAAAAAAATAGGTGCTAATGCTACTTTTGATTTGTACAAAGTATATGAAAATCAATTTAATAAAACAAACACTGTAAATTCTAACGACGGTTATAAAGGTGATAAATGGGTAACTAATAGCGGTTACATCGGCGAGAATATACCGGCGCCAACAACAACTCAAAAATTATATTCACGTACTGATTTGGATTATGTAGTAACATGGTACGATAATAAAATCATAACAAATGTGAAAATTAACGATCAGGGTATTATGACATATGATGTGTTAGACAACGATCCCGACGTGTTATCATTTATGAATATGATTTTTGTAATTAAACAATAACATTCAATACAAAACTTCAATAATAAAACTATTAATGCGATTTATAAATATGAAACATTTATCTACTCGATTGCTTGGTATTATAGCTTTTATATTTCTATGCAATGTTACAATAAAAACGCGTGCGCAGGTAACTATTGGTTCGGATAAGGCGCCCGCCCAAGCAGCAATACTGGAATTAAAGACACAAGACGCCGATGCTCAAAACGTGACATCACAAATGGGAGGTTTAGGTTTGCCCCGCGTACAACTTCTGAATAAAACAACCCTCGAACCTTTTATACCCAATGACGCTAATTTTAATAGTAATGCGGGTAAAGTTAAGGATTTGCATGTCGGGCTAACCGTTTATAATCTTACATCAAATCTGTCAACCGAAAATGACTTGAACAAGCGTTTTCGTCAGGGAATTTATGTGTGGGACGGAAACCAATGGAATTTTGTCTATGAAGGACAAGGACAGCGATATTTTTTCATACCATCTGCCAATTTACCTTTAACAGACAACTTAGGAAATAAATTGCCAGCAGGAGCTACATATGATTTGTATAAAAGTATTTATGAAGTGCAGTTTACAAAAGCAGGTAATACAACATTTGTGAGTAGTAATCCGAACCTCAACTTTGTGCCATCACCATTTAATACAGGTTTGTATCCCGTTGATGCGCTCGATTATGTGATAACTTATTATGATGACAAAATTATAAAAATTAATAGCTTAAGTCCCGACGGAGTTTTAAATTACGATGTACTTAGTCTTCAAACAACACCTGCATCATTCATAAATGTAGTATTTGTTATAAAGGAAGATAAGCTTAAATAAAAATTATGAGGAAGAAATTAGCAGCTTTAATTATTTTTTTTCTGTATTTACAATTTAGCTATGCTCAAAATATGCCGCAGTTGCCGACAGGCGGAGTTATACCTGATAATATAGTCGATGCCAACTGTTTTACAAATCGACCTAAATGGGAATGGTCTATAAAAACTTTAACGGATGTAAATGGGCTAATCTTTTCAAGTGAAGCCATACCTTTTGTGGGTGATATTGATGATGATGGAACTCCGGAAATTCTATTAATCGGATCTTCATCTACACCTGTACGTACAGAATCTTTGTATATTCTAGACGGTAAAACCCAAGCCATAAAAAAGCACTTTCCGATCGAACCCAGTTATACGGGAATAGTTCCGCTTGCCGGCGTAGCCAAAGTCAAGTGGACGGACGGCACAATGAAAACGATAATAATAACATATGCAGAATATAGTACAAGACTTTATGCCTATGACATCAACGGAAATAAATTATGGACGTCGGACGAGGGGGCTAAAGATCCAAGAAACGGTGTAGCAATACAATTTGTTGATGTTGATGGTGATGGATTATGTGAAATTGTATCTGCAGGCACAATCTTTGCTGCCGAAACAGGTCGAATGATTGTGAAGGTAGACAATAATTACAAGGGAATAATACATTCATGGACGTGGAAAGGAGATGCTAAACATCATATCCAGCAATCTATGGTCGGGGATCTTAAGAATGATGGAATTATGCGTATATGTATCGGTAATACAATTTGGAAATTCAATTCAAAACTTACCAATAGGAACGGATTGAATAATGGCGCATTAGTCTTAGAGAAAACATTTCCAAATGTAGTATATGTAGGAAATTCAGCTCAAACCGTACCAACAGGTGGGGATGGTGCTGTACAACTGGCTGATATTGACTTAGATGGTAATCTTGATGTGATTGTAAGCACAGTTGAACAAAATGATAATGAAATTAACTCAGTATTTTATATCTATGTATATTCGTGGGCTAAGGATAAAATAATCGCTTCTAAGAAAATCGATCATGTATTCAAACACTCTATACCGTTTATAGGCGATATTGACGGCGACAAATATCCCGAAATAATAATAACACATGGAGCTATAGCTGGAAATAATTTGGTTCCAAGATATGATTTTATAACAGCGATGAAATACAATCTTTCTTCCCAAGAAATGGATTATTTTTGGCGTTATGCGCATGATGACAATTCAGGAGCAACTGGAATGACCCTTTTCGATTTCAATCAGGATAATATTCCTGAAATAGTTTATCGGGATAATTCAAATCTTCGAATAATGGATGGAAGTAAAAGCACCGGCGTAAAGAATTTAGCAA
>CALYRA010000394.1 GCA_945292135.1 uncultured Dysgonomonas sp. | reverse complement strand
ATATTTGACCTTCCAATGAGTTATTCGCCTTTTGAGAACCTGATGGCTGTTTATGCTTATACTTTACAAATCTATTGCGACTTTTCAGGATATTCGGATATTGCTATTGGTTTATCGTTATTGATGGGATTTAAGATTCCGCCCAATTTCCTTACTCCGTATAAATCACAATCTATTACTGAATTTTGGCGTCGTTGGCATATATCATTATCGTCATGGTTGCGTGATTATTTATATATATCGATGGGTGGAAACAGAAAAGGCAAATTCAGAACATATCTCAATCTTTTCTTAACTATGTTGATAGGTGGACTTTGGCATGGCGCCTCTTGGAAATTTGTTGTATGGGGAGGGTTACATGGCTTAGTCTTAGGTATAGAGCGTTTTATTAAGCAATTTATTCCTCTTTCGAGTGAAAAACGTATACCTCGTATAATCCGAATTCTGATAGCCTTCCATATTATAGCATTTTGTTGGATATTCTTTCGGGCAAAAGATTTTACCATAGCAAGCCAGGTAATTTCTAATATTGGAAATCTTTCATTCGAACCCGGTTTATGGGGAACTATTATTTGGAATTATCGTAATGTATTTCTCCTCGTATTGATAGGGTATGTTATGCATTTCTTACCTCAAAGGCTCGTTGATAATATTAAAGAAGGCTTTATTAGTTTACCTGTAATTGTGAAGGCTATATTTGTAGGTCTCGCATTCTGGCTGGTATTTGCAACTATGACAAGTGGTCCTCAACCATTTATATATTTTCAATTTTAAAAATGAATAAATCTGAAGGATTTATAATGAAATAGAACGTTGATGCTTTCCGTTCTCGATTTGCGAGATGAAATATTTAGTTCGGTTCATTGTTAAATTTTTGCTTGCGGTTGTATCGAACAGAAATATTGAAAATTATGAGGAAATTTTTAAATATTTATAACGGCAAATTAGCTTTGGTACAACTAATAATGTAAATACAATTCTAACGATCTTGTGTTATATATATCATTGTTTTAATAATAGAATTAAATTTAAAATGTGAGTATTTACATATTGAAACAATCCGACGAGTATAATTTTGTTCATTTAGAGAAGAGGCTATAGTGTGGTAGGATTATGTTCAACCAAAGAGGATTATACAATAAAGTATCAATAGAAAGGTAAAGCTTTGAATAAAATGCAATATAAAAAGAAAAAGGTCGATTAATTAATCGACCTTTCTTATTCCAAAGCTTGGTTTCTTTCTTGATTATAATAGTGTATAGCTTCTTCCTTATCTAAAACCATACGAATATCTAAATCCCTTATTTTAGTTTTGTATTAAGTTTCTTCTTTTTTGTCCGGAAAAATAGCTGTTTCAGCTAGTATAATTAATATTTTATCAACAGAATTACTGTTTTCAAATTTTTAATATCTAAAATCCTTTTTTGGGATAGCACGCAAAGAATTATTCCTTATAATTGATATACTTCTGTCCATTTCTTTCTCAGCTGCTTTTGTTGATGAAATATAGAATATATATCCCAAACTACCGCCTATTAAAAGTAAGGATAGGCAAACTCCTACGATGGGTAATCCTAATTCTCCTTTTTCAGCAAAAATATAATAAAGAACAGATACTATTGAAGCCAATAAGATCAAAAATCCTAAAGTCAAGCCTATTATTCCTAACATATTTTGTATTTGAGTTTTATAATATGATTAAAAATCTATCTTCCGTTAGAAAGATTATTAGTAGTTATTTTTTACATAATTTAAGAAATTGTTCTACGACTTTTTCATCAGCGCCTAATTCTTTTGCTCTATTAAAATCTTCTTTAGCTGAAATCTTATCATATTGTGCAAGACGCACTTGACCTCTTAAAATATATAAAGGATAATCATTATAACCATAAGTTGAGGCTTTGCTTAAATCATCAATCGCTTTTCCTAATTTATCCATTTGCAGATAACATTCTGCGCGATTAAGATATAACAGGGCATTAACTTTATTTTTTGATAAAAGGTAAGAATATGCAACTTCGGCTTCGACCCATTTACCTTCGCGTTTTAAAAGCATAGCTAATGCTGATTTTGCCTGAAGATTATCGGGGTCGATCTCAATTATTCTATTAAAATCATGTTCGGCATCTATAAGACTATTTTTAGCAATAAATATTAATCCTCTACGGTATAGAGCTTCAATATCTTTCGGATTGTCAGATATAATAGTGCTATAATCTAATAAAGCATTATCAAGTTTATTCATTTCACAGTATAATGCTGCTCTGTTATGTAAAAGTAGAGTTGGATTTGGAAATTTAGCTATTGCGGCATTATAGGATATGAGAGCTTCATCCAGCTTTCCTAAATTACGCTGAAAAGTTCCCAGATTAACTAATAGCATAATATTTCCCGGATTATCCGGTTCTTTTCTCATTGCGGTTTTCAATGTAAGTTCGGCTCCAATGTAATCTTTCTTTTCAGCAAAATCCATCGCTTTGTTTACCATCTCTTCGTAAGTTTGAGCAGAAATGTTGAAAGTTATTGAGAAAAGGAAAATCAGACTGATTATTATTTTCATATATTTAATTTTTTATTGTATATTGAAAACTCAATTTTTTACTGGTTATTATATTAAAAATCTGAATTTTCATTAATCTGGTT
>CALYRA010000393.1 GCA_945292135.1 uncultured Dysgonomonas sp. | reverse complement strand
TTCAGGATGTATATCGTTTGCAGGGTGTGAAAATTAATGACAAACACTTCGAAGTTATTGTACGTCAGATGATGCGCAAAGTAGAAGTGGTTGATCCGGGAGATACTCGCTTCCTTGAACAGCAAATCATAGACAAATATGATGTGATGGAAGAAAACGACCGTATCTGGGGCAAAAAAGTCGTTATTGACGCCGGAGATTCAACAACTTTCGAACCCGGACAAATTGTTACGGCACGTAAACTTAGAGATGAAAATTCTATGTTAAAACGTCGTGACCTACGTCCTGTGGAAGTGCGTGATGCTGTCCCTGCTACAGCTAATCAGATCTTGCAAGGTATTACCCGCGCAGCTCTTCAAACTCAAAGCTTTATGTCTGCGGCTTCATTCCAGGAAACAACCAAAGTCTTGAATGACGCAGCTATTAATGCGAAAGTCGACAGATTGGAAGGATTGAAAGAAAACGTAATTTGCGGTCATTTAATTCCTGCCGGTACAGGTCAGCGCGAGTTTGAAAAAATAATTGTTGGAACGAAAGAAGATTTCGAAAGAATGAATGCCAATCGTAAAACAGTTGTTGATTTTGATACAGTTGAATAATTTCAATTTAAAATAGTTAGAGAGGACAAAATTTATATTTTGTCCTCTTTTATTTTCATCCTGATTGGATTATTTTATCTTTGTAAATATGAGATTGATAAAAAGTAAAAAATATGAAATCTGAAAATGAAAAGTTTTGTCCGAATTGTGGAATGCTTATAAATCAGAATGCGGAAATATGTCCGAATTGTGGCGTAACTCAAAGATATGAAGTTCCGGTTTATAATAATTATGTAAGAAGAGAACGTGATCCTAATTTGTCAGATAAAGATTGGCTGACAACGTTGCTTTTATGTCTATTTCTTGGAGGTTTAGGAATTCATCGTTTTTATACAGATAATACAGGTATAGCAATCGGTCAATTATTTACCGGAGGAGGTTGTGGTATTTGGGCATTTGTTGATTTGATTCTTCTAATCACAGGAAATTATAAGGATGGAGAAGGTAGAATAGTAAAAGATAGGTAATATTTTATTTATATAAAAAAAGGGATTTCCTTTGTCAAAGGAAATCCCTTTTTAATCCGAATTATTTGATCTCAATTTTTTTAACTTTGTCTTCAAGCGCTTTTTCCTTTTTAGGCAAAGATATTTTTAAGACTCCATCTTTTTGTTCAGCGGAAATATTTTCTGTATCTACATTTTCTGGTATTACAAAGCTTCTCGAAAAGGAAGATGATGAAAATTCTCGGCGTATAACTTTTTCATTTTCGTCTTTTTCTTCCTTATTTACTTCTTTGTTAGCTGCAATAATTAAGACATTTTTTTCTATCTCAAGTTTGAAATCATTTTTATCATAACCCGGAACAGAAAGTTCGACTTTAAACTCTTTGTCGTTTTCACTAATATTTACAGCAGGTAGTTCTGTACCACTAAAAAAATTTGTAAAGAAATCGTTATTCACATTGAATAAAGATGGTCTAAAATTGTTTCTTGAATCGAATTTTTTTAAATAATTGTTCATGACTAATCCTCCTTATATTATTGTTTTATAATTGTTTATTTTCATAATAGGAAATACAAAGAATGGACAAAACGAGTTTAAAATAGTTTAAAATATTTAAAAAACTATTTAAGCTGTTCATATATAGTATTTTATCAGCTTTTCTTCAGCCGTTTATTTATACTTCTCTTTGGCGCTGTCAATTTGACAGTCAGATGTTTATAATACTTATTGCTATTATAAAGCAAGCTTAATTAGTAAGAAAGCAGAAATAACAATGAAAGAATTATTTATCAGAATGTTTATCGGTTATCTTTGCATAAATAATTTATCATTAAAATTGGAATCTTGAACAGTTATGATTTTAAAGAAGCTTGAATATACGTTAAAGATGATTAATAGCTATGGTCTTAATTTTTCAGTAATTAGATCTTCTTTCAACTTATTATTTACGCGAGGGAAATTTATCAAAATAAGGCTCAAAAACTATTTATATCCATTTTTCTTCCGCAAAAACGGATCAGACATAGAAGTTTTTTATGAAGTATTGATAAAGTTTGGCTATAAGTTTAAAACAGAACTGAAATTTGAACCACAGATTATAGTCGATTGTGGAGCAAATATTGGATTAGCTTCTATCTATTTCAAATCACAATTTCCCGAAAGTACAATTATAGCAATCGAACCGGAAACCAATAACTATAATGTGATGGTGAATAATCTAAAAAAATATGAAGATATTCATTGTCTGAATTTAGGTGTATGGAATAGGAAAGCAAATATTGCGGTTGATAATTCGGATGCGTCAAATTATGGATTCTCATTTCATGAAGTGGATTCTCAAACTGAAGGTGCAGTAAAAGCTGTCTCAATAAAAGATATAATGGAACAATATTCCTTTGATCGTATTGATATTCTTAAAATTGATATTGAGGGGGCAGAGATTGAATTATTTAAAAATAATTACGACGATTGGTTGCCATCTGTGAGGGTACTAATAATCGAATTGCATGATCGAATGAGAAAAGGCTGTTCGAAAACATTTTTTGATGCTTTATCCAAATACAACTTTTCTACGGAAATTAAAGGCGAAAATCTATTTGTG
>CALYRA010000392.1 GCA_945292135.1 uncultured Dysgonomonas sp. | reverse complement strand
ATATAAATGTAAAGTCTTCAAATCCGAAGTTCAATTTTTCATAAACTGTCTTATTTATTTCTATTTTGCGAGGTAATTCTTCTTTGACTTTATCAAGATCAACATACTCTGTCAGCAGACGATTCGTTATCAATTGTATTTGCCATAATTCGACTTCCGATTCATGGAGCGGTTTTGGCACGATATCTTTTGTTTCGTGAAAATTGTCTTTATCTAAAAACGCGCGTTTGACAAATTGAGTAATAAAATCTTTTTCAGGGTCTATGATTTTCGAAGGCAGATCAATATTGGGATCGAATACGACAGGATTGGTTCCCAGTTTTTGTTGGTGGTTTACTACCAAAAATTGACCTTGCGCTTTGTTTTCTTCGGTATTATCGAGATAATCTATCAATGTATTCTGATAAAAATGAGATAATATCATTCTGAATAAATCCGCTCTTATAGCTTTGAGAATATCGCGCATGGCTTTTCGTTGTTCGATACCCAGGACTTTTTCTATTTTGCCTTTCTGTACGTGTTTCGCAAATTTCTTGAAAGCGCCATTTTCATCGTAAAGAAGAGGATATAAAAATTGGGCTGTTTCGAACAATGCTTTGAATTCTTCGGGATTGGGGCATTGATAGGCGGGATTGGCGGGATCGGTTCCCTTTTCCAGATTTTCCATTATCTTAGCCAATGCTTTTACTTGATAGTCAAATTCACTGATTATGTCTTCCGTACATTTAATAGCTGTATTTAAGTGAAACTCATACAACTTATTCGCATCATGTAAACTATTGCCGAAGTCAGAGTATGAATAAAAGAGCAAGCTTTTATCATTGTTTTGATGGTCGCAAAGCCATTTTGACCTTGACGAAAATTTATTCCGATCATAAGGTATACTGTCGCAAACCTCAACATATTCGTCTATATCCAGTTTCTGGAAACGGTTTTTAACATTTTCTGTATTACCCATTATCTTTTTTAAATAAGCGGCAGACCATTGAACTTCGGAGAATGCTATCCAGACAATATCTCCATGATCGAAGACGATATAAGAATTGTCTTCATCCGCGCCGACATCCATCTTAGGCGCTCTGTGATCCAGATCTTCCCATTGTACTTTATAGAATTTTGTTAAGCTTGAGACTGTATCTCCTTCGGCATTTGTCGTACTCACGCCTTCACGAACAAGATACTCGCTCCAATTTTTACCATCCAGTTTGTCTTTAGAGGCTTTCTTTTCATGGTAAATATACAAATAACCATCATTCAGGTCAACGCCCGCCCAATTAAAATAACTAAAACGAGGAAACCCTGTTGGCGCCAGTTCTTTCAACTTTTTATAGGATAGCATCAACTTAAAGCGCATGAATCTTACGGATACTTTTGTAGTACCCAGATTAGGGCTCGTCACGGCTTCATTCTTTTCGGATGATGCTGTAAATATTAATTGATTACTCATTGTTTTCTGTTTTTTTAATTACCCATTCGACTTCAACGCGTCCATTCCTTACCGTTCCTTCAACCTCATCAACAGCGCCTTCGTCTCCATTTTTGCGGATTTGGATTTTGACATTATCGCCTTCTTCGTAACCAACCGTATCGGCTGAAAGAATAACTTTCTCTTCTATTTCGGAACGGGATATCCTGTTTCCGCTTTCGGTCGCTCTCCATTGCAAATTAAAGATTCTGGGTTCGGGTTTCTCCTCATTACCCATCTGTATTTGGAAGCCGCCCGAGACAGTTACGCCCGCAACGCCTTCTATTATAACGCCTCCATGTTGCGTCATGCTTCCGACAATAGCAAGCTCTTTTCCATTTATAAAAACGCCGGAACAACCAAGCGTTATTTCGTCCGGAGAACTACCTCCCGTACAAGTACATTTATCACCTACGACAGCTACGGGTATTCCATTGACTAAAACCCCTGTCATACATACTTCCGAAACAGGGCCGCCCAAGTGGGGTTTTGTCCCTTCTACCATCGGACAAATATGCTTACTTCCTTTTATAGCAATCGCAACTCCCATATTAGATGACTTCTATTTTATTTGCGGAACCGCTTACCGTCGTTACTTCTCCTTTTATGGTTGTTTGCCTTCCCGCTACTTCAGTTTTAGATAAACCGGTCAGGGTAGTTGTCGTCCCACTTAATTTCATGTCTGATTTTGCTTCGATATCCGTTGCGCCAATAGATTTAAACTGCAGGGTATTTTCGGAAGCAATATCAATATTTGTTTGAGCTCCTATGTGTACATCAGCCATAGCGTCAGCTTTAATGGATGCATCCGCCTGAATAATGACATTATTAGATGCGTTTATTTCAATGTCTTTCGCGTTAAAAGCCAATGTTTCCAAAGCCGTTACTTCGATTTTACTTGCTTTGGTATCGATATAGATTAAATTGCCTTTTGTGTCTTTTAAGGTAATCCCCGGTGACGAAGGATTATCATTCAGCTCAAGAGTCAGTCCCATACGGCTAATAATGCTCTTGACATAATTTTCAGCACCTGTATTGAAAGCATTATTTCCATGAAACATACTTCCCGAAACATAAGGCATGTTGGGGTTACCCATTTCGAAGTCTATCATTACCTGATCGCCTTTCTCGGGAATAAAGACCATCCCCCGACCTCTTTCCACTTCGTTGCTCGAACCGGCATGC
>CALYRA010000391.1 GCA_945292135.1 uncultured Dysgonomonas sp. | reverse complement strand
CGTTCCATACTATTTTTTAGCAAACCAAAAACTATCTGTACCTGCTATATATCAGAAACAGTATGAGCAGGAAATAAATAATATAAATAAGCAGGAAGATAATACGTCTGATTTTTTAGACTTTAAAAACGCTTATTTTCCTTACAGTTTATTCAAACCCCGTGGACATTACACCCGAAAACCAGAAATGCAAAATTATTTCAAAGCAATGATGTGGCTACAAACAGCCCCTTTCTGCCGGGATAACCATGAACAATTAAAGCAGACTATTTTTTCGTCTGTAATATTAAATTCTGTCAAAGCAGAAAATGGGAAAATGATGATGGATCTTTATCGCTCTGTATATGATCCGATTGTTTTTCTTGTCGGACTACCTGACAACCTTTCATTTATGGATATTGGCGAATACCTTTCTAAAGAAAAACTTACTGATATGGAATCTGCTATGACACCATTTAATATTGCAAAGGTTAATCAAATGCTTGTAGATTTATCAAAAACAAGAAATCAGATTAAGCCAAAAGCAGAGGTAAGTTGTCCTGATAAAATTAACTTTATGCCTCAGCGTTATTTGATTGATAATGATGTAATACAAAATCTTGTAGATATAAAGCAAAATGCGAAACGGGCGTATCCTCGCGGATTGGATGTTTTTGCGGCATTTGGTTCTAATTCAGCTAATGAACTATTAACTGATTTTTATCGAGAAAAGGATAATTGGAGTAGTTATCCGGACGAACTACTCAAGATGAAAACTAAATTTTATAATTACAAAGGTTGGAATAGTTCGGTTTATAACAAATGGATAGAAAGTTTACTTGAACTGCAAAAAACTGACAAGAATTATCCCGGATTTATGCAAACAAAAGCATGGGGCTACAAAAATTTGAATACCTCTTTAGCTTCCTGGGCAGAACTGAAACATGACGCAATATTGTATGGCGAACAACCATCCACAGCTGAATGTGGCGATGGCGGACCTCCTCTACCGGTGGTCAGAGGTTATATAGAACCAAACTTGAAATTCTGGAATAAGTTGAAAGAAATGATAAAACTGACAAAAGATTTACTTTCCAAGAATAAATTGTTGACAGATGATCTGAAGGGTAAAACGGAGGAACTATCCAATTATATTGATTTTCTTATACAAATAACCAAAAAAGAGTTAGCAAAGGAAACTTTGAGCGAAGAAGAGTATTCTACCATTCAGTATATGGGTAGCAGCATTGAATATTTTTCTTTATCAGTCCTTGATCCTAATCTTGATTTGTTTGATTGGTCGTTAGTGCAAGGAGCTGATAAATCAATTGCAGTTGTGGCAGATATATATACTCGAAATGTCTTAGGCTGCGAGAAGGATGGAATATTACATGTTGCGACCGGAAATGCAAATAACATCTATGTTGTTGTTGAAATCAATGGTTATCTATATCTAACCAAAGGTGCTACATTTAGTTATTATGAATTTGTACAACCATTAGGAACCCGTTTAACAGATGAAGAATGGCAAAAAATGCTTGAAGAGAAAAAAGCTCCTTCTAGTCAGGAATGGATGAAGGATATCATTATCGAAAAAGGTCCCAAGATAGATGAACGCGTATTTTATAGTTCAGGCTGTTGATGAAAATTTTTAAAACAATATTGTTTTTTTGTTTGCTTTTAAGCTACTCATGCAAACAGGAAATAACTCAGGAACGTCTTACCGTATGCTTTACGGGAGACGTTCTTCTTGATAGAGGCGTACGCGCAGAAATAGAACGAAGGAAAAGTTCCGCAGATTTCTTATTTGAAAACGTATCTAAAATCTTTAAATCTTCAGATGCAACTATTATTAATCTTGAATGTCCCCTCACTGATACAGTCACTCCGATCAATAAGCGGTTTATATTCAGAGGTGAACCGATTTGGGCTTCATCTTTGAAAAGAAGTGGCGTGACTCACGCAGTCTTAGCCAATAATCATTCAATGGATCAAGGCAGAAAAGGATTAATTGCTACAAACAGGCATTTAACAACTGCTGGAATACAAAGTTTGGGATATGGAGAAAATCAGACTGAAGCCTGTAAGCCTGTTTTTATTTCAAAAGACAGTATTGAAATTGCCGTATTTAGTTGTGTTCGACTTCCATTAGAAAATTGGGTGATTTTAGATGAGCAACCCGGAGTCTGTCAAATTTCGATTGAAAATTTATGTGAATCCATAAAATGTTTGAAAGAAAAAAAGCCAAATTGTCATATCATTATAGTGTTACATTGGGGATTAGAATATCAAAGACACCCGGTTATAGCTCAACGAAAGGATGCCCGTTTGTTGATAAATGCAGGAGCGGATGCCATTATAGGACATCATCCTCATGTGATTCAGGATGAAGAAATATATAATGGGAAGCCTATTTTTTATAGTTTAGGCAATTTTGTATTCGACCAAAATAAACCTTATACGAATAAAGGATTGATTGTTCAACTGATTTTTGACAAAAAAGGTCTTTCTTATAAAAAATATCCTGTCACGATTAAAAGATGCAAACCTTATTTATAAAGCTAATGTTTATTTTTTGATTAAAATCGCTCTGTTTTTAAAATTGTAGTAAGCCTATATTGATTTAAAATACTGATTTTCAGACTGTTACTTCTAGGATAATTGCATTTTG
>CALYRA010000390.1 GCA_945292135.1 uncultured Dysgonomonas sp. | reverse complement strand
CGATGGCGTATTTCTTGCGGCTTATATGTTTCAAGGGGCGCGTGACGTTCAATCCTCTAAAAATGCGGTAAAGCATTTTAATGAAATCATCGACTCTATTTATAGTCAAGTCAATAACAATAAAGATTTATGTGAAATAGCCTATACGACTGATGATCTTATCAGGTTGAAAAAGAACGGTAAAAAAGCGATCTTTATCGGTATCGAAAACGGATACGCCATTGGAAAGGATATCAGCAATTTGAAAAAATATAAAGACAGGGGCGTTAATTATATTACTTTATCCCATACCATAGATAATGATATTTGCGACGCATCGAACAGAACGAAAAACGAATGGGGTGGTTTAAGTCCTTTTGGGTATGAAGTGGTTCATGAAATGAATAACGTAGGAATAATGATTGATATATCGCATGTTCACGAGAATACGTTTTGGAATGTTATAAAAGAGACTAAAGTTCCCGTTATCGCCTCGCATTCTTCGGTCAGAACTTTGTGTGACCATGATCGCAATATGAATGATAAACAATTGAAAGCGTTAGCCGAAAACGGTGGTGTTATACAACTAAGCCCGGTAGATATTTTTGTTGTCAAAGGAGGTAAAAACAAAGCTACTATAGATCAATTCATAGATCATATCGATTATGCCGTAAATCTAATCGGGATAGATCATGTTGGTATCGGGACAGATTTTGACGGTGGCGGAGGTTTAGTCGGACTTAGGGGCGCAAATGATATTGTAAATATCACCATAAAATTAATAGAGAGAGGTTATACTGATGAAGATATTGCTAAAATATGGGGAAAGAATCTTTTACGGGTTTTAGATGAAGTACAAAATTACAGTAAAAATGTTCCTTCAAAATAAACTGTTTCAAAACTGAAAGGAATATAAACAATTCGATTGTCTTTATAAGACAATGTCCCACCCTACCAAATCAGATGGGACTTATTTGTCTATCGTTGGTAATTACCAACGGTATTTTTTGAATAACGTATCTTTACTATTACGCCTGCATTGACGATTTAATATCGCATTTACTTTATAACCTCATCATTGACACCCCAAGTTGGAGAAGGCAGTTTGCCCATAAAGAATTCCAATATTCCTCCTGCTTCAATATCTTTGAAGTCGATATAGAATTTATCATATTCGCGATTATTCAATTTTACCTGTTGAATGTATTTATTTTCTTTATTGTTGTTATGAACCTTTATCGTAAAGGTTTTATTATCTTTTACTTTGATAACAGCTTCATCAACAATCGGACTGCCAAAGATATATTTGCCTCCTGCGGGTTCTACCTGATAAAATCCTAATGCCGACAATACGTACCATGCCGACATCTGCCCTACGTCTTCATTACCCGACAATCCTGCCGATTGATCGTGATAAAGTTCGGACATTACCTGACGAAGTTTATCCGCAGCTTTCCAAGATTGTCCTATATATGGATAAATATAGAGTATATGATGGCTTGGTTCATTTCCATGTGCGTATTGTCCGATCAACCCACTGATGTCTGGGGACGCGCTTTTACCTAAATCGCCTTTTACGGTAAAAAGGGAATCCAGTTTTGCCGCAAACTTTTCTTTTCCGCCAAAGATTTCGACCAAACCGGCTATATCATGTGGTACCAACCAAGTGTATTGCCATGCGTTTCCTTCTACATAATCGCCTTCACGATGTGGAGCGCTAAACGGGTCAAATTCGGAACGGAATTCTCCTTTGGAAGAAACTCCTCTAACGAATCCCTTTTCTTTATCGAAGTAATATTGATATACCTTACTCCTGTTCGAAAAATATTCATAATCTTCGGTTTTGCCCATTTGCCGGGCGACTTGCGCCAAACTCCAATCTGCGATAGCGTATTCCATCGCTTTGGAAAGGGCTTCTTCTTCTTTATCGTAAGGAATATATTTATATTCTTTATAATAATTCAATCCTCTTTCGTCCATAAGCATAGAATTCTTCATTGCTTCGTACGCCAATTCTTTATCGAATCCGTCGTATCCTTTGAGCATAGCATCGGCAACTACAATAACTCCGGGATTTCCGACCATACAATTCGTTTCGCAACCCAATAAATGCCATACGGGAAGTTTGCCTTGTTGCTGGTAAATATGAAGCATCGTATTAACCATATCATTCACTTTTTCGGGATGTATGATTGTCATTAAAGGATGGGCAGCCCGATATGTATCCCATAATGAAAATGTAGCATAATTTTTAAAATCGGCGTTTTCGTACGTTTTGCCATCAGCTCCGCGATAATCTCCGTTTACGTCCTGAAATGTTGAAGGCGCTATCATCGTATGATACAAGGCTGTATAAAAGATTGTTTTTACATGCTCGTCATTCGTTTTTATTTGAATCTTATCAAGTTCCTCGTTCCACAATTTAGTTGCGTCTTTTACTGTCTGGTCAAAATTCCATCCCGAAAGTTCAGCTTCCATATTTAATTTCGCATTTTCGATACTGACAGGGGAAAGGGCTACTTTTACGTAAAGTTCTTCTTTTTCTTTCGTATCAAAAGAAACCACGCCATAGACTTGTCTTGCTTTAAGATTGTTTCCCGATACGATTTTCCCGCCATTCGCAACTTCAAATTTTTTCATAGGTTTAGAAAATGTCGCCGTGAAATAAAGC
>CALYRA010000389.1 GCA_945292135.1 uncultured Dysgonomonas sp. | reverse complement strand
CGGTGATTATACAAAAATAGATGGCGAAGTCGAGGTATGTAACTACGCCAACATAGGCAAGGGAGTTATCATACGTGGTAATGCACATATAGGTTTGGGCGCTAAGATTGGTAACTATACCAAGATTTCTTATCATTCCAAAATAGGCGATTATGCCAACATTGGTAAAAAAGTAAATATAGATTACGCCATCATAGGTAATTATGCAAAAATAGGTAACGAAGCCGAAATTGGCATATTATCTAATATCGGTATTGTAGGAGGCGAAGTCGAGATAAGTAATTATGCCAACATAGGAAAGGAAGTTTTCATAGGTAGTTATGCACATATAGGTTTGGGCGCTAAGATAGGTAATTATACCAGCATAGGCAACGAAGTTATCATAGGTGGTCTTACCAACATAGGCGATTATGCAAGCATAAGTGAAAAAGTAAATATTGATTACGCCAACATAGGTAATTATGCAAAAATAGGTAAAGAAACCAAGATTGGCTCTTTTGTCAACATAGGTAATTATATAAATATCAATGAAAAAGCTATCATTGGTAATTTTGCCAAAATTAATGATTATGTCAAAATTGGTGATAACGCAAAAATAGGTAACGAAACCGAGATTGGCAATTGCGTAAATATCGGTAATGAAGTCACCATAGATGAGGCAACCATCATCGGTAATGATACATCTGTCGGTGAAGAAACCACCATAGGTGAAGAAGCAAATATAGGTTGTTGCGTCAAAATCGCGAATTGTGCGGCTATTTCTGATTATGTATCCGTTGGCGACTATGCCATAATAGATGATCATGCCAAGATAAGTGATTGTACCGTAATCGGTGATTATGTCAAGATTGGTAACTCGGCCAAAATTATCAGGACAATAGGCATCAGGGGTTCTGCTCATACAGTCTCGTATTGGGGTGAAGATAAACTACTGATAGGTTGTAAAGAGTATAGTATTTCGGAATGGCAAGAGAATTTCAAAAAAGTTGGTATATTTGAAAAGTATACAGATAATCAAATAGAAGAATACAAATTATATATAGATACCATAGCAAGAATACATAAAAATTTGGAATACACATAAAAAAACAATTTAAGATTAAACAAATGAAAGCAAATGAATTAATAGAAGAAAAATGATTACAACAGAATTAATAAATTATTATAAAATTGATTACCTTTGTTAAAATTATTAACAGACCTAAACACTAAATTATTTCTTATGAAGAAGTTACTTTTCATATTATTATTTACATCTTTTTACTTGTTATCTTTCGCTCAGGTTTCTATTAGAAGCGCATCCAGCCCAAACTTAGAAATAGCTTATGATAGCCTTACGAACTATTTAGATAGAAATAAAATAAAAGCATATATAGGGCAACAACTTTACGTTAAACCTAAATCAGAAAGTTTAACAGATGGCGGGTATGAAGATTTTTACACTAAGCCAAATGCGGATATAAAAAATATATATGCTCCCATTGGTCAAGATTTAGAGGCTTCACAATATGATAATTTAGCCGGTAGAACCTTCACTGTTTTAGACATTGTGAAGGGTGTAGGTAAAGAATATAATGACTTTCTGAAATTAACTGATGGTGAAGACGAAATATACTATCTATATACTCCCTATTCAACTTCTTTTCCTTTCATTACACTAGGATATTTAGAGAAGTTGAAAAACGACCATATAGGTAAGTTGTTCTATTTCACTACCGACGTTAATGAATACTGGCCAGATTTTGAAAACGGAAAGGACGTACATCTGATATCGAGGGAATTATGGAAATGTACTGATATAATTTTAGAAGGCAAATATTTAAATGATTTGGAGTGTATTCTAAAAAATGATAAGGGGGAAACCATTTCCATATTGGTCGACCATTTAAAATTCAATTTCCTTGGCAAGGAAATTGATGATAACTTAAAAAAGAAATACGGATCATTATACAATAAAGCCTTATCGGGTAAGATATGGGAAGGTATGCCAGAAGAATTAATAGTCCTTGCGGTCGGTAACCCCGATAAAATAATAAATAATTCGTCTTCGACAGGTCAATGGGTTTGGGTATATAATAATATATATATTTACGTCAAAAATGGTAAAGTGATAAATTATTATAACTAAATGGAAATATTAGATCGGAAAAAAGTGTTGGTCAAGAAGGGGGATATAAAAAGACAAAAGCGATATTCACATTGAATAGGAAAATGCTGGGTAAATCTTATTAGATTATTTTCTGTCTTGATACATCTTTTTTCGCTTAATAATAAAGATTAAAATAGCAAAGGAGCCTGAAACAGGTTTTGTTAACCTTAATTCAGGCTCTTTGCTTGAAATTTACTATAATACCGCCGTTGGATTTACTTCAAATCATAACTTAAAGATGGTGGTAAAGGTAAAACTTCGCCCCGGTTCCGGCAGCCATTGTATACTGTTCTCGGCTGACTTGGAATAATGTTTATCGAATATGTTATCCACATTCAACTGTAGTGTCCAATTCTTATATGTATAGTTTGACATCAAATTACCTACAAATGCTCCGGGAAATGGCATTTTATTTGCAAGTTCGGCGTATGATTTACTCGCATAATCGAATCCAGCTCCGATGCGGAACATATTCCGGGATGAGTTGTTGTTGAAAAAGACA
>CALYRA010000388.1 GCA_945292135.1 uncultured Dysgonomonas sp. | reverse complement strand
ATGATCCTATTTACCAGAATACACGTCGTTTTGTCTGGAGTGATGATAATCCTTACTTTTTCAAAGGAGAAGCAGGTCAAGGAATTGGAGGTCCCCATATCGGTTATGATATGGTTTGGCCTATGAGTATCATGATGAAAGCTCTGACAAGTCAGGATGATGAAGAGATTAAAGAATGTATCACTATGTTGATTCACACAGATGCTGAAACCGGATTTATGCATGAATCTTTCCACAAGGATAATCCGGAAAAATTTACACGCCCATGGTTTGCTTGGCAAAACACTTTATTTGGAGAATTAATATTAAAGCAAGTAAACGATGGCAAAATTAAGTTACTAAACAGTATTAAATAACTTTTATAAAAATATGCGATAAGGCTTAGATAAATATTTCTGAGCCTTATTTTTTATAAGAACTTAAAAATTGAATTCAAATTTTGACAAATTAGTTCAATGCTAAAGATAGTTTTATTAACTTTGCCGCACTATTGAAGATTGTCTCATGGTGTAATGGTAGCACTACAGATTCTGGTTCTGTCTGTCTGGGTTCGAGTCCTAGTGAGACAACAATTCTTTAACTATATATTGCACAAATGGGAAAGTATTATGACGAAAATCCACAACAAAGGAAATAAAAATATCCCCAACACTGTGATAATTTAAGGTGATTACTTATTGACAATACAAATTTATATCTTTGAGAATCAGTTTTATCATACTTATTAAAAACAATAAGTATGGATATAGAGGTAAGGAACAGAGCCTTGTTAATATGATAGAAGCACAAAAAAATAGGAACATTTCAGTATATAGTCTTTACCTATCGCATACTTAACCCTGATAACCTGATTCTTATCTCGTATGTCGATAATCTTATATAACTGCTTATCTTTTATTATACCTATTTCTATCATAGCTTAATTCTATCTTTCGGATTCAATTCTTTAACTGTTACAATCAATTTGCCCGTGTTGGCAGTCAACGTATTTAATGGCAAAAACTTTTTCGTCTTACGGAAAAGATGGTTTTCAAGGGCATAACATGTAGTTTAAAATTACCATTGCACCGACGTTATTAACAATAGCATCTTGCAAGGCGTCATATTTTTGCGGATAATCATCAATGGAATTCCCTTCGATTAAAATATAAATTCTATCTCCATTGCTGATGGTTTTAGATTATCATCAAACACTTGCACGCCGGGATGACTTATCATATCATTTTTCGCGCCTCCTTTGCGATCAGGGCGACAAATCAGATTTTCAAAGGAAGAACCTATTAATTTGACGCCATAAATATGTCGTATATCTTTATCATTGATAGATGCTATTCCTGTTTTGTTCATATCAAAAGATTTTTATTATATCCTGTTTTATTCCCAAAAGGGTATAAAAAATATCTTTCCATTTTTACTTATAGTCTTTTGTCGTTCTTTGCGGTAAATCGTATATTTTCAAAATTATCTTTGCTTGTAGCACAAACATTCGGAAAGTGTTATCAACATATGATTCGATCTATTAAGAATCTTAAAAATAATCTGCTCAAAATTGATCAGATGTCTGTATAATCTTCTTATTTAAGTTCTTACATTAGAAAACGACAAATGTACATTATCAATTGTGATAGTTTTATGCATTACCTAAATATACAAAAAAGAACAGGGAGGCTTGCACCTCCCTGTTTATCGAATGATCATTATATGAGAACAAATAAATAGTTTACCCTAAAATCTCAAAACTTTTTTTCTTCAGGTCTTCAAAATCAAAGGGTTCTACTCCAATGCTCTTATATAGTTCTTCATATTCAGCTGCTATTTCATCAAAAAAATGATAATAACTTTTTGAACCGTCATATTTTGTTAATTCAGATAGAAATGATTCATCCATTGCCTTTTTCGCCTCTGTCAATTCTCCTTTTAAAGCTAAAACGTTTGCTTTAATCTTTAAATTATTAGAGTATAATACCTTTTTTATAAAAGACACATCATTGGTCATACCCCAAACCTTAAAAAAAAGGATTATTTGAAGCACTCCAAATACAATAAAAATAATCGCTAATACTGTTTCCATAATTTATTTATTTTTTGTTATTCTTAATTTCTAAACAATAAATCAATAACATTTCATCAAATATCATTCATCTATTGGTTATTTGACATCTTGATCTTAGCTTCAGCTGAACCTAATTATTATAATATCTTAGAGATTTAATAGCTTTCTTTTTTGGTTAGTAAATTCTTCTTCTGAAATTATCCCTTTTTCTTTGAGTTTATGTAGTTTTTCGATCTCATCAGAAATAGTCATATTATTACCCTCAGATTCAGATATTTGTTCAGTAGCATATTTTTCGTCATTCAATTCTATTATAACGCTTACAATGTCCTTTATTCTATTAGCTTGAGATATGCATGCTTCATAAATATAATTGACATTCCATTTACTAACATCAACTTCTTTTTTCCCCTCAACAAGCATAGTCTTTGAGTCAAAGCATTTAATTACCAAATTAGGATTATGTATATTTTTCAACAATATTTTAATCGAAACGGTTGATACCATTTTTTTATTTTTAGATGATCCCGACAATCCCCCAACTATAGCTCCTGCCCCACCTGCTACAGCTCCTCCAATTAAACCCCCTCCTAAAATCCTCA
>CALYRA010000387.1 GCA_945292135.1 uncultured Dysgonomonas sp. | reverse complement strand
AAATATGATTCAAAAACCTACTTTCAACATAACTTTCCCAAATTCATTTATATCTTTCAGATACTGATATTTTATTAACATTTGATTTTTATAAATGAGAACACGCAAAAATTAAAGGTTAACACATACTTAACATGGAAATTTAAAAATTGGATTAATCCTATTTTAATTAGTTACCTCTTGATTTTTATTTTATTATTATATATTGTATTATCTAAAATTGATTGGTTGTAAAAAAATATCCTCTTTATCTATATAATAAATAAAGAGGATTATAAGTAGTTAGGATTACTAATAAGGATTTTACCTCAATTGCGCTCCCAATTCTTTTTCGAGAGTAGATTGTATCTTGTTCATTATAACTTCAATCTGCTTATCATTTAATGTTTTTTCATCATCTTGAAGAATGAAGTTTACAGCATAGGATTTTTTGCCTTCGGGAAGATTTTTACCTTCGTATACATCGAATAATTTAACAGATTTCAAAAGTTTACGTTCAGATTTTCGAGCGATAGTTTCTATATCCGCAAATAATACTTTCTTGTCAAGTAATAAAGCTAAATCTCTGCTGACAGCAGGAAATTTTGAAATTTCGGAATAAGTGATTGTATGTTTTTTGATTTCTTTCATCAATAAATCCCAATTCAATTCCGCGAAATATACTTCAGAATTTATATCCAAAGCTTTTAGTATTTTTTTGTGTACAATACCGAAATTACCTAAAACCTGTTCTTTATTTCTTGCCTTAATAGCCACTCCTGCCTTAAATATTTCGTCGCTAAATTGCGAATAAATATACTTTTCAGAAGAAATTCCTAAACGTTGTAAAATATTTTCCACATATGCTTTCAACTGATATACTGATGATTCCTTCTCATTTGTTAACCAATTGTTATTTACGCTATCGCCACTTAACCATAAACCGAGATGAAACTCTTCTTTATATTCCTTCAAATTATCGCCTTCTGTCTTTTTCGAAGAGTCATAGAAATAACAATTCCCAAATTCATAAAAACGAATATTAGGATTTTTGCGGTTCCTGTTATAGGCAATACTTTCCAAACCGCCATAAAGTAAAGTTTGCCGCATAACGCTTAAATCTGTACTTAATGGGTTGATGAGCTTGACACAATGTTTGATAGGGAATATTTCAGATTCTGAATAGTAGGATTCTTTGGTCAGTGAATTATTTAATATTTCATTGAAACCGCATCCTGTCAATTGTTCTGAAATAAGGACTTGTAAATCATAGCTTTTATCCGTTGGTTTTTCGTAAGACAAATTCGAGTGTACATTATCATTAATTTCTATATTGTTATATCCATAAATACGCAATATATCTTCGATAACATCTACATCTCGTTGCACGTCTACACGATATGTAGGGATTGAAAGCATTAATCTGTCTTCCGCATCACCTGCTTGTTTGATTTCTAAGCTTTCAAGGATTGAATCAATTATTGTAGATTCTAATTCTTTACCAATTAGGCTATTAACTTTTTCGTATGACAATTCAACAATTGCGTTTTTGATAGGAGTTGGATAAACGTCTTGTATTTCACCAACAATTTTTCCTCCTGCAAGTTCCTGTATTAATAAAGCCGTACGTTTTAGAACATACATAGTGTCATTGGGGTCTGCGCCGCGTTCGAAGCGAAATGAAGAGTCAGTATTCAGACCATGACGCCGAGCCGTTTTACGTATCCAAGTAGGATTGAAATATGCACATTCAAGGAAAACATCAGTAGTGTTTTCTGTTACACCAGATTTTAAACCTCCAAATACGCCACCTATACACATGCCTTCTTCAATATTGCAAATCATCAAGTCTTTATCGCTTAATATACGTTCCTGCTCATCAAGGGTTGTGAATTTAGTACCTTCAGGTAAGGTTTTAACTACGATCTGTCCTCCAGTAATATACTTTGCATCGAAAGCGTGTAGCGGATGACCTAATTCATGCAAAACATAATTTGTTATATCTACCACGTTATTTATGGGACGTAATCCTATAACTTTCAGACGATCTTTCAACCATTCTGGACTTTCTTTTACTTTTACATCTCTAATTGTAACTCCGGCATAACGAGGACATGCCGCTGTATTTTCTACTGTTACATTTATAAAATCCTCAGAAGGTTCTATTTTAAAATTATCTACATTTGGTTTGGTTAGTTTAACATTATAACCGTTTTGTTTTAGGTAAGCCGCTAAATCACGAGCCACACCATAATGAGAAGCTGCATCGACACGATTTGGTGTTATATCTACTTCAAGTATAAAATCACTTTTTATATTATAATATTCTTTAGCTGGCGTACCAACTTTGGTATCGGCAGGCAAGACAATTATACCGGCATGGCTTGTTCCGATTCCGATTTCATCTTCGGCGCAAATCATACCGAATGATTCCTGACCTCTAATTTTCGTTTTTTTTATTATGAAAGACTCTTCACCCGAATACAATTTCGTTCCAATTGTAGCTACAACAACTTTTTGACCTGCTGCAACATTCGGTGCTCCACAAACTATCTGAACAGGAGAATTTCCATCTCCTAAATCCACAGTTGTTATATGAAGATGGTCTGAATCGGGATGATCTATACATGTTATTACTTCACCTATAACCAGTCCTTCCAATCCTCCCTTTACGGATTCGACTTCTTC
>CALYRA010000386.1 GCA_945292135.1 uncultured Dysgonomonas sp. | reverse complement strand
TGTAATATAATTTCAGATGAGCAACCATCTCTAATTTAGTAAATCTTCATATCTTTGAAAAAACCTTCAGTACCTACATCAACGAATACCCCGATTGCTCCCTGAGCGTTCGATCCTAATTTCAAATCATTTATGATTAACGAAGGTTGGTGATTGTTATTGATATATAACCTCGCTGTTTCCCCTTTCACCACAATCCGCAAAGTTATCCATTCGTTTAACGTCATATCAGTATATGATTCATACTTTTCGGGTGATTCTACCCGCAAACGATGATATTTATAATTCGGATAAGCAAAATATTGTATGCTGTGATTTCTACGGAGCTGGCTTTCTGATCTGGCATTGATTGGACGTAAATAAATCGATTCAAACTTCGAATTATCTTTATTAATCCTGAAAGCCAACCCGATGAAACCTCTTGAAAGTTCAGGCGCACCGGGTAGCAGTCGACTTAACACTTTTACTTCGATTATACCATCTTTAAATT
Source organism: uncultured Dysgonomonas sp. (assembly GCA_945292135.1). GTDB lineage: Bacteria > Bacteroidota > Bacteroidia > Bacteroidales > Dysgonomonadaceae > Dysgonomonas. The sequence goes on along the minus strand of CALYRA010000386.1, from coordinate 2,177 downwards.
TAACATCTTTGATTTTAACAAATGTAGGTTCGTCAAACTCTTTTATTACAGAGTCTTTCACTACCCTTATTACATCTTCGCCATCCAATTTTTGTGACGACATAAACACATTTACGGCTTCGAGGTTATTTATGTTTAACTCAATATTCTGCGAATAAAGGCTTATTGCTACGAAAACCAAAGTGTTAATTAATAAAATTACTTTCATTTTCATCTTTAATATTATTTTATTTGTTGCAGCAAACTGAAAATATCTGGCTGTCCATATTCTTCGACGATTTTACCTTTTGAAAAACGGTAAAAATTCATCACATTTATTTTTATATTTTTACCTGTCGGTTTAATATCAAAAAAATCACCTTTATGTGTGCCTGTCATTGTAAATCGCGCTGCTACTGATTCGCCTTCTGCAATCATTTCTTCTAATTTCCAGCTGACATCAGGAAAACAACTACGCATCATATTAAGAATCAGCATGTAACCTTTAGATCCTCTTAGTGGTTCAGAGCTTGTTGGAGCATAAAATATAGCTTCTTCTGATATTATTTCCTTCGATAATTCTATGTTTGAGGTATTGATAAACTCTACAAACTTTTTCATAATCAGTTTATTTGATTCTGTTGACATAATAATTTTTTTACACTCTTGCTAAATTATCTGACAAATGTAACAACAGTACGACGACCTAAACAAAGGGTTTGTTACGCACCTAAAATGTTATAAACATTGATTATCAGTAATTTATAAAAATAAATTTAATTAGTTTTAACTATCGGATATTAATAGCGTAAAACAAAATTTCACTCTTTTGTAGTCTTAATTATCTTTGTAGAAATGAAAATTAAGAAATAATGAAGGAGATTGATTTACAATATCCCACTTGCCCCATAAGGAATATATTGAGCCGTTTTAGTGATAAGTGGTCATTGCTTATTTTATGCTTATTATATCCAAACAAAATTTTACGTTATGGGGAGATTAAAAATGCAATTCCCGATATATCACAAAAAATGCTTACAAATACATTAAAGAATCTTCTGGAATATCACTTAATTAAGAGGGATGCTTATGCAGAAATTCCTCCCCGTGTGGAATATTCGATTACTGAGACAGGAAAGAGCCTGATGCCTGCTGTTGAAATCATGATTAATTGGGCGCAGGAACATTTTGAAGAGGTTATGAAATAATATCCTGAATGTTATCTGAATATTTTTTTCCGAAGTATAAAAGAAGCAAAACACAATAGAAAATTTATAGACAGAAATTGCAAATCAAGATATTAACGCATCCTAATTTTTTATATACTCAATGAAAGCATGGTTTGATTAAACCGAGATTTATCGGTAAGATAAGATTGTACAAAAAAATATAAACCTTTTTACATCTTTTCTTTAAATAATAATTAGCATTTTTTTGATAAAAGTTGTTATTTTATTATAATTATATTAATTTTGTCATGGAGAGTTAATAAACACTCTGAATAATCCATTATCTAAATTTCGTTTGACTGTTTATCTCTTTTGGTGAAAAGAAGTATTTATTATTTGTCTGATTATAGCATTGGTTTTCATCCTCAAAAACAATAAAAACTACTTTAATATTTAGTCTATAACACAAAATTTTTAATTAAAACACCTTAAAACAATGAAAAAAATTAATTTCCTATTTGTGCTTATTATTATGGCATTAATAACCTCATGTAGTGACGAGGTAAATGACAACCCGAACAAGGGCAATAATTTGCTCGGATCTTCTCACTATCCTTTCTATCCGTCTATTTGCAAAGTATCTCAAGATGAAATTATGACAAAAGCAGGTATTCCAGATCCCAAAAAGACATCTGCTCGATGGAATGATTTTGAGGAGATCAAGATTTATTTTATGAATGGAAATACCAATCTTAGAAACAAAGTTAAAGAAGTTGCCGAAATATATGAGGATTTGACGAATCTAACATTTAAGTATACAGACAATCAAAACGAATCAGATGTGCGAATAACTTTCTCAAATCACAAATTTGATAACGATAAATTACCTGTAAACTGGTCATTTCTCGGAAAACGATGTTTGACTGAAAAAAAATCTGACCCTACCATGAACTTAGCTATTGCCAATATAAATGATATGGCAGAGATAAACAGCAAATCATTTAAGGGGTCAATTTTGAGCGAGATAGG
>CALYRA010000385.1 GCA_945292135.1 uncultured Dysgonomonas sp. | reverse complement strand
GCTTTATGTATCTCAAATAGAAGATTGCAAATTGCAAACATACTGAACAATAAAGAATATCGAGCCACAGCCCAAATGAATATGGCTGAAGTGTTGATTGTTACAGGTTTATATAAAGATGCTTTAGATATTCTTCAAAGTCAGGACAAAGCCGGTTTTAATAATGATCAAATAGCATATATCTATCATCTCTATCATTCTTTATACATGTTGATGGCTGAATATTCAATTTCAGAAGAAGAAAGAGATTATTATCTAAACTTAGAATACCAATATAAAGATTCAATTCTTTCAATAATCCCCCAAAGTAACAGCGCATATCAATTGGTAGAATGCAGTAAACTAATGATGGAAGGCAACTATCAAAAAGCTTTGGCAATAGCCGACCAAACATATGAAAAGTATAAAGATAATACTCGGATAGTTGCTATGTTAGCATTTACCGTATCAAACATACATTTCAGTATGGGAGATTCATTAAAAGGAAAAAAGAGTTTAGCTATATCGGCTATTGATGATATGCGGAGTGGCGTTAAAGAATATACCTCCTTGCCAAGATTAGCCGAATTATTATACGAAGAAGGAGTAGTCGACAGAGCCTACAATTATATAAAATGTTCGATGGAAGACGCCATCTACTGTAAAGCGCGTTTACGTACAATAGAGATGTCTCGAATGTTGCCTATAATAAACTCTGCTTATGACGTCAAAATGAAACAAGAAAGAGATAATCTTATTTTATTTCTTATCATTATACTTATTCTTGTTTGCGTGTTAGTTATATCTCTGATATACATCTATAAACAACTCAAAGCATTGGCTGTTGCCCGTAGGTCTTTGAAAGAGATCAATCAACATCTAAAACAGATGAATGAAGATCTGAACGGCTTAAATATTGAATTGTCCGAATCAAATCATGTGAAGGAAGAATATATAGGATATGTATTTAATATGTGTTCAACATATATAGACAAACTGGATGATTTCAGAAAGAAGGTGAACCAAAAACTTACGGCAGGACAGACCGAATCTTTGTATAAACAGACAAGTTCTTCATCATTTGTAAGTGATGAATTGAAAGAATTTTATAAAAGTTTCGACTCTATATTCCTTAATATATATCCTAATTTTATAAGAGATTTTAATAACCTTCTGCAAGATAAAGAACATATATCGCCTAAAGAAGGAGAGCTTCTTAGTCCCGAACTTAGAATTTACGCTTTGGTGAGACTGGGTATTAATGATAGTGTCAAGATTGCAAGCTTTTTGCACTATTCACCCCAAACAGTATATAACTATAGGCTTAAAGTCAGAAATAAAGCTATAGTTTCAGATAAATTTCCTGATTTAGTCCGCCAATTGGGACTGAGAAAATAGAAAGTTTTTTAAAGAAAATTTCTTTAAAAATACTTCGAATAGGCTTCAAAAAGACAAGTTTAGTTTACTAATTTCTATTCGATAACTTACTTTTTAAAATATCTTAATGCAATACAATATGTTTTAAATCAACATGTTATTGCGTTTTTATTATTACATGGCATTTACTTTATGTCTTTACTAGTCACTATCCATGTAAATAAGTGTTAATAATTTCGTATTAGCAACTAATACTTATGAAATATCAATTAAATAACCTTCAAAACCATAAAGTTATAGTCATGAAAAATAACCTCAAAACGTGGAGAAAATCAATTCTCTTATTATTAGGTGTACTTGTCTTCTCTCTGGTATCCGCTCAGACAGGAGACAAAGTCACTATAAAAGGAACAGTAGTTGATGATATCGGCGAACCCGTTATTGGCGCTAGCATAGTTGAAAAAGGAACCGTTAATGGCGTATCGACTGACCTTGACGGTAGTTTTACTATCAGTGTTCAACCAAATTCAACCTTAGTTGTTTCGTTTATTGGATTCCATACGCAAGAACTTCCGGTAAAAGGAAATACGAATCTATCCATTATTCTGAAAGAAAATGCTGAGGTTTTAGATGAAGTAATTGTTATCGGTTATGGTACTATGAAAAAAGAAGACCTGACAGGGTCTATATCAACTGTATCCACCGAAAAGTTATCTAAAACAATGGCAACCTCAGCATCAGATATGCTTGTCGGTCAAGTTGCCGGCGTAAATATTATCAGCAACAGCGGTGAACCGGGTTCGCCTTCGGCAATACGTATTCGCGGAGGTTCATCAGCCAAGGCTAGTAATGATCCGCTCGTAGTTATTGATGGAGTGCCTGTCGATAGCAAAGGGGTCGAGGGTATGGCTAATCCCCTTTCTTCGATCAATTCAAATGACATTGAGAGTTTTACGGTACTGAAAGATGCTTCAGCAACAGCTATTTATGGTTCGCGTGCGTCAAACGGCGTAATTATCATTACGACTAAAAAAGGTCAGTCCGGTAAGGTAAAAGTGAATTATAACGGAACATTCTCTATCAGTACAAAGAAAAATACAATTGATGTATTAAATAGTGGTGATTTTCGTAACCTTGTCACAGATCGTTTTGGAGCAGGTAGTTCACAAACAGCCACATTGGGCGATGCTTCCACAGACTGGCAAGATCAAATATACCGTACAGCATTTAGCACAGACCACAATATAGGAGTTTCAGGAGCTATTCCGACAGCAAACTTACCTTATCGCGTTTCGATAGGTTATACAAATGAAAATGGT
>CALYRA010000384.1 GCA_945292135.1 uncultured Dysgonomonas sp. | reverse complement strand
TGTTTTCATTCTTAAATATTTATTTACAACAATAGTAGTAGCAAAAGCGGTTATTACAATTCCTAAGATTAAGACAATGATATAAATTGCTATACAATCTTTAAGTTGTAAAATTCCTTCTAATTCGGGATAATCCCGCATAAAATAATAAATAACGCCACTAAGAGCAAGATTTGCCAATATAGCTGCTATTATCCCACAAAATATCATTTGCCACACAAATGGACGACGTATAAATCCGTTCGTCGCTCCAACTAATCGCATTGTGTTTATCAGGAATCTTTTAGAGTAAATATCTAACTGTATTGTATTGTGGATCAAAGCATATGAAATCACAAGAAGCATTATAGCTATAATAAGTAAAACCGAACCGATTTTTGACAAATTAGTATTTGCCATATTTATATCATCCTCGTTATAAACAATATTTCTAACAAGATTGATACCTTTCAGACTGGCTTCAACTTTTTTTATACTGTCAAGATTTACATATTCTGATTTAATATAAACATCATATGAGCTACGTGAAGGATCGTATCCTAAAACTTCTTCTGGGTCACGACCTAAATCCCGAATAAGATGCTGTTTTATTTCTTCTTTACTAATATATACCGCTGATTTAACATATGGGTTCTTTTCGAGCGTAGTCTTGAGCTTTTCGAGTGTAGCTTGATTGGTATCATCCGAAATTTCAACAGAAACGGCTAAACTTTCTCTTAGATATGAGGAAAAAGTCTTACCCAAAAGCCCGACAAAGCATAAGGATCCTACTAAAAATAGAACCAACGCGATGCTGATTGTTGTAATCACCCTTGCCGTAAAGAATGAATATTCTTTGACTTGTTGTTTATCAGACATATACCTATATTACCTTGCAAATATGCACAATATACCTAAATTCGGAGCAAAGAAACAAAATAAATGTAGAATATTACTTCTATTTCAAATTTATTAACAAAAAATGCGGCATTTTATTTTTAATGTTTTTCATTGAAAGTGTGTAATTTGGTTTATCCTTATTTTCAGAGTAAGGAATAGTTATATCATATGTAAAAATATTAAAGTTGTTGAGCTAAATAATATTATTCTTACAAACTATCTTATATGATAAATGTTTTATCTAATTTAACATAGCGTTTTTATTTATAATCAAAAGCGGCATATCTTTATTAATGTCTTTTTCTTTTTAGATATTTTGTTTATTGATAAAGATTAAACAGCCACATACAAGCAAAAATGTATTGTTTCAGCTTTATTTAAGCTGGCATTTAAAGTCGTGATTGGAGGTTTATATTAATAAACAAAAGCCTGTATAATATACAGGCTTTCGAGTTTGTAATGAATATTTAATTAATAGGCTCTTGCGAATATAACTCTTTGTTTCGATGGTTTTCCGGTTACCATACATTTACCGGGTGTTTTATCTCCTTCCAACGGAATACAACGTATAGTTGCTTTCGTTTCCATTTTTATTTTTTCTTCTGTTTCGGATGTGCCATCCCAATGCGCCATGATAAATCCACCATCTTCAATCTTTTCTTTAAATTCATCATAAGTGTCTACATTAACAATTGCACCTGCGCGATAATCATATGCTTTTTTATAAATATTAGCCTGAATATCATCTAATAGATTCTTAATATATTGATCTATATTGTCAAGCGAAACGGTTTCTTTGGTCAGAGTATCGCGACGAGCTACTTCGGCAGTATTATTCTCCATATCGCGTGACCCGATTGCTAAGCGCACAGGAACTCCTTTCAATTCATATTCAGAAAATTTCCATCCCGGTTTTTTATTATCAGAATTATCATATTTTACACTTATGCCCAATGCTTTAAGCGATTTTACAATTTCCTCGACTTTTGCATCAATAGCAGCTAACTGCTCTTCTCCCTTGTAAATCGGAACTATCACGACTTGGAAAGGCGCTAATTTGGGAGGGAGCACTAATCCATTGTCATCTGAATGAGCCATTATCAATGCGCCTATCAACCGTGTAGATACTCCCCATGATGTTGCCCAAACATAATCCATTTTACCTTCTTTGTCTGCAAACTTAACGTCAAAAGCTCTGGCAAAATTCTGTCCCAAGAAGTGTGATGTTCCTGCTTGCAGGGCTTTACCGTCTTGCATAAGCGCTTCAATCGAATATGTTTCTATTGCTCCGGCAAATCGTTCATTTGCTGATTTCACGCCTTTAATGACAGGCATTGCCATAAACTCTTCCGCGAAAGCGGCATATACGTTTATCATTCGGATAGTTTCTTCTTCAGCCTCTTTGCTGGTAGCATGTGCCGTATGTCCTTCTTGCCAAAGAAATTCGGCAGTACGAAGAAACAGATACGTTTATCATTCGGATAGTTTCTTCTTCAGCCTCTTTGCTGGTGCATGTGCCGTATGTCCTTCTTGCCAAAGAAATTCGGCAGTACGAAGAAACAGACGTGTTCGCATTTCCCAACGAACTACATTTGCCCATTGATTGCAAAGTATAGGCAAATCGCGATATGATTGTATCCAATTGCGATATGTATTCCATATTATAGTTTCGGAAGTAGGTCGTACTATCAACTCTTCTTCTAACTTAGCTTCGGGATCAACAACTACGCCTTTACCATTAGGATCGTTCATCAATCGATGGTGTGTTACAACGGCACATTCTTTTGCAAATCCCTCTACA
>CALYRA010000383.1 GCA_945292135.1 uncultured Dysgonomonas sp. | reverse complement strand
AAACCATCTCTACCGGGATGCCTGTCAAGCAACCATAACTGGGATTTAAAGGACAAGGAAGATCTCCGAATACGGAACAAGGGCGACAAGGCAGGTTTATTTGAACAGCATTATTTATATCCTGCCCATATCCGTAGAAGCCTAATGAAGGATGAGTTGCTCCCCAAATAGATACTACCGGAGTTTGGACTAATGACGCTAAATGCATATTAGCAGAATCCATAGATACTACGACATCAAGGTAAGATATTAATATCAATTCCTTATCTAAGGTTAATTTTCCTGATAAATCTACGACATGCTCAAACTTTTCATTCCATTTACTTAGGATTTTTTTTTCATGAGCGCCTGCACCAAATAGAAAAACCTTGATATCTTTTTCCTCCGATAGAATTTCTATTATCTTGTCTATTTTATCTTCCGGATACATTTTTCCTTTATGACGAGCAAACGGAGCTATACCAATCCAATGACCTTTCTTCTCTTCTAACTTCAGATTTGTTAATGATAAATCTTTAGAGTTGAAGTCTAATATATTATTGAAAGACATTTCAGCCGGAAAGCCTAAATCGGCAAATACTTTTAAGTAACGCTCGGTCGTATGCTTCAAAGGGGGTTGTAATATTTTTGTTTCAATCATTCGTTTCTTTTCTGCGCGCCCTTTATCTATATGACGTACTTTGCGACCTGTCAACATCATTGCCCAACGAATTATTTTTGATCGTAAAACATCGTGAACATCTGCGATATGGGTATATTTAGAGAACAAACAACTAAAAACAAGCTTTAACAAGCCGATAAAACCTTTGTGATTTCCTCTTAAATCTACAGGAATAGCCGTAATATTAAAAGATAAATCTTCGAATAAAGGGGCAAAAGCTGCTCGAGTCAAAACATAAAAACGATCTTGTGGATATCTTAATGCGACAGATGAGATGACCGGAACGAGCATAGAAACGTCTCCTAACGCTGACAATCTTATGACTAGTACTTTTGCCATGAAATGAACTGTAATCCTCTTGAAATTTTATTTTTTATTGTACAGAACCGGGTTCAAATTCGGGTCATTATACATCTTCATTTGTTTATATACTTTCATATATTTATTACCTGCCTCTATGTCTTGCAATAATTCTTCAATTGCTGTTGATAAATCCTTACGCTGTTCCAGCAAAATATTCAATTTGTTCGCGCATTGCGTTCTATGTTCCTCTGATGCGTCTTTACGATTTACTTCCTCTTGCATATGATATATTTTAAGTGCTAAGATCGATAACCGGTCAATAGCCCATGCCGGACTTTCGGTATTAATTTTAGCATCGGGCAATACTTCTATATTTCTATATTTATCCAGAAAATAACTATCTATTAATTCTACAAGATCCGTCCTATCCTGATTTGATTTATCTATACGACGCTTAATTTCCAAAGCTTTTACGGGATCAATATTAGGTTCGCGTATAATATCCTCTAAATGCCATTGTACTGTATCAATCCAGTTTTTAAGATACAAAAGGTTTTCGATCGTACGTTCGGCATGAGGATTAGATATTGGGGTATCAACATCGTTTGTTTTATGATAATCCAAAATTACCTTATCAAAAATAGCATTGCTTTCAGTTGTAAAATTCACAGTTAATTGTATTTATTAAATGATTATTATATTTTATTTGACCATGTTTCTCTATCTAAGTTACGATAATTTATTGCTTCTGCCAAATGTTGAGGCAATACATCATCGGAGTTGTCCAAATCCGCAATTGTACGCGACACTTTCAATATTCGATCATAAGCCCGAGCCGATAAGCTGAATTTATCCATCGCAGTCTTCAACAAAAGTAGCCCTTCATCGGATGGAGCTGCATATTCAGCCAATTGTTTCGAAGTCATTTGAGCATTGCAGTAAATGCCATCAACGTCTTTAAATCTTTTGGCTTGCAATTCTCTTGCTTTTATAACTCGTTCTCTAATCTTATCGCTGGATTCCGATAGTCTTTTATCTGAAATTTTTTCAAAAGGAACCGGTACTATCTCGATTTGAATATCAATCCTATCCAGTAACGGACCGGATATTTTATTCAAATATTTTTGAACTGCCCCATTCGGACAAACACATTCTTTTTCAGGATGATTGTAATATCCGCACGGACAAGGATTCATAGATGACACAAGCATAAAACTAGAGGGATATTCGACTGAAAATTTTGCTCTCGAAATACAAATCTTCCTGTCTTCGAGAGGTTGACGCATGACTTCTAATACGTTACGACTAAATTCTGGCAACTCATCCAAGAATAGAACGCCATTGTGCGCTAAACTGATTTCTCCCGGCTGAGGATACATTCCGCCTCCTACCAATGCTATGTCGGATATTGAGTGATGAGGGGCGCGCATCGGGCGTTGAGACATCAAGGAGGTGTCCCCCGATATTTTACCCGCCACGCTATGAATTTTTGTTGTCTCCAAAGCCTCATTCAGAGTAAATGGTGGCAAGATAGAAGGAATCCGTTTCGCCATCATAGATTTTCCGGCTCCCGGAGGTCCTATCATAATTACATTATGTCCTCCTGCTGCTGCTACTTCTAAAGCTCGCTTTACATTTTCTTGTCCTTTTACATCCGAAAAATCAAATTCAAATGATTGCTGCGATTTATAAAATTCTGCCCGCGTATCTACAACAACAGGTGTTA
>CALYRA010000382.1 GCA_945292135.1 uncultured Dysgonomonas sp. | reverse complement strand
AAGGCGCTCTGCCTATCCAACCTCAATTGGAAGCTGTTAAAAAAGCTACCAGTGTAAGTGATATCATTAAACTAACGGGCGAAATCAGACAGTATGCCGAAAATCCATTTTTCGGAGTCTACGTTGGGGCTGATGACAAAAACAGTTCTATGAATATTGTAACCTTATATCAAAATGGGTTAGGATTGAAGGAAAGAGAATATTACCTCGCAGATGATACTACATCTGAAGCGTTACGTAAAGGTTATCACGAATTGATAAAAACTCAATTTATAAATGCAGGTTACAGTGAGAAAGACGGCTTGAAAGCCGCTGACGCTGTTTTAAAGATAGAAACGGCTTTAGCTAAAGCTCATTTTCCTAAAGAAAAAACAAGAATTCCCGAATTGAATTATCACAAGATAGCTGTCGCAGATTTAGACAAAGAGGTAGCCAAATTCGATTGGGCTACATTTTTTGAAGCTGCAAGGCTTAAAAACTTTAGTGAATTGAATGTAAGCCAGATCGAGCCTATTGCCGAAAGTGTAAAATTGATAAATACATTGCCTTTAGATGAATCTAAAGCGTATCTGTCTTGGCGCATTATAAATTCCGCGGCTCCATTCCTGAGCAATAACTTTGTAGACGCAAACTTCGACTTCTATGGAAAACAATTGTCCGGTCGTCAAGCTCAGCAACCTCGTTGGAAACGCAGTGTAAATTATGTAAGCAGCGCATTAAGCGAAGCTGTAGGAAAGATGTACGTAGAAAAATATTTTCCTGCCGAAGCGAAAGAAAGAATGCTTTCCTTAGTTAAAAATCTTCAGGCTACTTTGGGTGAACGTATCAATAACTTATCTTGGATGAGTGATACGACAAAACAAAAGGCTCAAGAAAAACTAAATACATTCGTTGTTAAAATCGGATATCCCGACAAATGGAAAGACTATTCAAGTCTTGAAATTAAGAATGACAGTTATTGGGCAAATGCTGTACGGGCAGAAATATTTGATTACAATGAAAAATTGGATAAAATAGGAAAACCTGTCGACAAATCGGAATGGCATATGCCTCCTCAAATGGTAAATGCTTATTATAATCCAACGACAAACGAGATTTGTTTCCCTGCGGGTATTCTTCAACCTCCTTTCTTCTACTTGAATGCGGATGACGCTGTAAATTATGGGGCAATCGGCGTAGTAATCGGGCATGAAATGTCGCATGGCTTTGATGATCAAGGTTCTAAATATGACAAAGATGGTAATTTATCTGATTGGTGGACAGATCAGGATGCCAAGAAATTTAATGAAAGGGCGAAAGTATTGGTAAACCATTTCAATAGGATTGAAGTACTTCCGGGTTTGTATGGAAATGGAACATTTACTTTAGGGGAGAACATCGGAGATTTTGGTGGTTTACAGATTGCTTTCAGCGCATTTGAAAAAACTGCTCAAGCTAAGGAACATCATAAAATTGAAGGGATGACCCCCGAACAACGTTTTTTCCTTTCTTATGCAGGTCTATGGGCTGGGCATATCCGTGAAGCTGAAATACGCCGTTTGACTAAAATTGATCCTCATTCTTTGGGAAAATGGCGTGTAAATGGTACTCTTCCTCATATCGATGCTTGGTATAAGGCATTTAATGTTACCGAAAAAAATTCTTTATATATTCCTAAAGAAAAACGCGCTGATATTTGGTAATCCGATTCGCGCAGAAATAAAAAAGTCCTTATCGATTGATAAGGACTTTTTTTATTCAAGCTGAAATCAATAATATATCAATTCTCTCACTAAACTATTTAGTTTTTCTTGGTGTTGCCGTTTTAGCAGCTTTTGAACTTGTTGAAGCTTTGGTTGAAGTATTTTTCTGTGTTTTTGGCTTTTCTGTCTTTGCCGCTACCTTTGTTTTTGTCTCTTTAGGGTTTTTATCGTCTGCAGATTTTTTTACTTTCGCCGCTTTTTCCTCAACATTTCCTTCCGATTTCGTTTCTTCTATCTTCTCTTCTCCTTCTTCTGCTTTTTCGTCAGCTTCAAAGTCTACATTCGCCGCTACTAATATATTATACCATCCGATCATCTTTTTGATATCGGTCGGATAAACTCTTTCTCTATCGAAATTAGGTAGAACTTCTTCTAAAAATTTCTTCAATTCTTCGGGTTTAGCGCTTGTAGCAATTGAAGCTTTCGCGCCATTTTCTTTCTTTTTAATGGATACTAAAACTTCTCTCAATGGCACTTCATCCGTATCTGTATAAATAGATATATCTCCTAATGAAACTACTTTGTCTCGCGCGTATATTGGCAATTTTCTGTTATCGACAAGAGATTCTACAATAATCATATTTTTGCCATTCGACACTAATTTATATAAGCCGGGCTTCCCTGAAACAGATAAAATTGTTTTAAGCATAATTCTTTATAGCGTTTTAGTTTAATAATTATGTTATTATTCATTCTTTGAGCGTAAAAATAGCATAAAGCGTTAAATTATAAAATGAAATTTCAAAGAAATAAAATAATATTTATTAAACCTGACTATAAAACACATATTTTCAATCAAATATCTTAGTGTATTTATGGCAATACGGTCTATCTCCTTTCACTTCATAGTATTGTTGATGATAATCTTCAGCCTTCCAGAAGGTAGATGATGGTTTTATCATTGTTGCTACTTTATATCCCTTTAGTTTTAATATATTAATATATTTTTC
>CALYRA010000381.1 GCA_945292135.1 uncultured Dysgonomonas sp. | reverse complement strand
CTTCGAAAATAGGTTGAGCTATGATTTTTTTACATTCAAAGATCATCCAAGCTTCTTGAAAGGCTGTTGCTCCTGAAGGAGTTTTAATCGGAGTCAATCCCGAACCTTTTATTTTATCGGTATCGCGTCCGCTGGTTGATCCGCAATATTCCAACTTATCTTTATAAGCTGCCGTATAAAATGAAACGGTATATGTTTCGCCTTCATCCATTGTTGTTATAGTATAACGTGAAGGATTAATGAAACATGTATATATGGGTTTATCCCAAAGCACCCCTAATCCTCCCCATGAAGCTGTCATTACATTTACTTTATCCTCTTTGCCGGAAGTAATAAGCGCCCAGTCATTTAACAATTTTATAATATTGCCGGGTATATTTTCGGGAGCAATATTTTTGAAACCCTGCAAGACTGCTCCTGCATTGTTTGGCTGACCTATTTCTGTTACTGCTGAAACCTGCGTGGACGGTAAAGCAGTAGCGACTGATATTGTATTTGTGACAGGACTAGGGATCTCCTCTCCGGTATTTTTATCAATATAAATATATTGAATCTGCGGTGGCTGAGAAATTGTACTATTTATATAGCTTTGTAATGATTGAAAGATACTATTGATAGAATCTATTGTTACTGTTCTGAATCTTCCATAATAATTATTCAACTTGTCGCCGTTCTTATTTATAGCGACTTTATCGGTAATCATTTCTTCTGCCAGCAAATGTTCATTATTCTTTTCTGTGCCATATTCGTAAGAAATACCTCTTATTTTAGCATTACACGCTCCTTGTTCAACTTCTAAAATCAATTGGTAAGACATTATAGCGATATCCAAAGATAAAAGTTTACGTCCCAGAACCAAATCTTCCTTACCAGAACAACCTATTTGTTTTTTAGTGGAATCGCTCAAAAGAATCCGATTGGCAGATTTACCGCCTTTATAATTTTTTTTAGCCCATAAATTTACCTTTTCAAACAATTCCTCATCTGAAATATTTGATATCAGTTCGATTGTATTTGAAAAAACAACTTTCCCATTTTCTTCAGGTACTGCTCCTTTTAGATATTTTGAATCCGTTTGAGCAACTAATGCTATCCAAGTAAAAGAAAAAATAGCGAATAAAACAGCATGTTTTTTAATCATATTTAGATATTTTTTTTAAAACAATAAAGATATGCAAAGCAATTTAAAGATTTATTGTTTCATTATTTTTTTTGAATCAAAAGATTATGATGATTTCGATATTGAATATAACTAATAAATCATACAAAATTAATCGAGACGAATTTGATTTAGAGGTATCATCTATCTGTTCACGTTGCTACTTAGCGACATAAAAGCGCGATGAAGGATTATGAGAATTTGAAAACGAATTTTTCTCTCTACCGCCCCCCAAACCAAACACTTTACCAATACATCTCATCCAAGACGAAAAACTAACAGTGTATTATTTTCTATGTAAAAAAAACGGCAAAAAATTGATGGCTTTGAGAAAGGATTGAGCAATACACGACGATTATATCTGCCGCATTATTAAGTTGCGAAAACCCCTCCAATTGTGAATATCAAGGGTATAACAACGAGTGATAATATGACCTACTTTTCCCATATCACAGAACCTTTTAATTCAAAGAAATAACTACCTTTGCATGGAATATAAATACGTATTATTTTTCTGTTATGGAATACAATTTTAAAGAGATTGAAAAACGCTGGTTTCGGTATTGGACTGAAAACAAAACTTATAATGTAAAAGAAGACAATAATAAACCCAAATATTATGTTCTCGACATGTTTCCTTATCCATCAGGGGCAGGACTGCATGTAGGACACCCGCTCGGTTATATAGCATCTGATATTTATTCACGTTACAAGCGCTTGTCAGGTTTTAATGTATTACACCCTATGGGTTATGACGCATACGGATTGCCTGCCGAACAATATGCGATACAGACCGGACAGCATCCGGCTATCACTACCGAACAAAATATTAATCGTTATCGTGAACAACTGGATAAAATAGGATTCTCTTTCGATTGGGATCGAGAAATCCGTACCAGTGAGCCTGAATATTATCATTGGACACAATGGGCGTTTATCAAAATGTTCAATTCTTACTTCTGTAACGATAAGCAACAGGCGCGTCCCATTGATGAACTTATCCAATATTTCCAAACAAAAGGAAGTAAAGATTTAAATGTCGCTTGTTCGGAAGAATTAGAATTTACAGCCGAAGATTGGAACAACAAATCTGAAAAGGAACAACAAGAAATATTACTTAATTATCGCATCGCTTATCTCGCTGACACGACAGTTAATTGGTGTGCCGCCTTAGGCACTGTCTTGGCAAACGACGAAGTCGTAAACGGATTATCGGAACGCGGAGGATATCCTGTCGAACAGCGCGTAATGCGTCAATGGAGTTTGCGGGTATCCGCGTATGCGCAACGACTGCTCGAAGGTCTTGACAAAATAGATTGGACTGATTCTTTAAAAGAAACTCAACGTAACTGGATTGGACGAAGCGAAGGAGCGGAAATGCGATTTTCAGTAAAAGATTCGGATATTAATTTCACGATATTTACCACTCGCGCCGATACTATTTTTGGCGTTTCGTTTATGGTACTTGCTCCTGAAAGCGATTATGTTTGGAATGTCACTACCTCTGAACATAAAGCGGAGGTTGAAGAATATC
>CALYRA010000380.1 GCA_945292135.1 uncultured Dysgonomonas sp. | reverse complement strand
TATAGTTAAAAGCACTTTATTTTTTATAAATCAATATACAACATATTAATAATTATATTATCTTTGCAACCGTTGAGAGTTAATCTCATTGATTAGTACAAACATCTAATCATCATTTTCCCAATTTTTTGTTAGTTAACTGATTAAAATAAAAAGCATTCTAAAGTGTGGAAGGAATGTGAGAAGACTTAAAACATTTGGATTAAAAACTGAAAGGTTAAAAAACCATCTTTAGATTTTACAATAATCATATAAAATCAAATCATATAAAAATTTTTAAGTATACATGCGTATATATAATATTTTGGAGCTTAACGAAAAGCTCACGATAGAGTTACGTACTATTGCAAAAGAACTGGGGATAAGACGCCCGGATGCATATAAAAAAGAAGAGTTGATTTATAAAATTCTTGATGAAAAGGCAATAATGGAAGCACGTAATAAAAATCAGGAAGATTCTAAAAAAGAAGAAAAAAAATCAACAGCAGCATCTAAAAAGTCGAAAGAAAGCACTTCTAAAAAGAAACAAAGTAGTGAGAATGAACTAAAAGAAGAAAAGCAAAAAGAGGAGAAAGCTGTAAAAAAAGAGGCAAAAAAAGAAGAAATCCAAAATACGCCTGTTTCAAATGCTTCTAATGAAAATAATGAAATATCAGCTAAAATTGTAAACAAAGAACCTGCTAAAACTGAACAAAAACAACAAGCTCCGATAAAACCGACACAATTAGTTTTCCGTCCTAAGAAAACCAGAGACGATAGCGGAGTTGAAAAATCCACGACTGAACCGTTATTACCACTTTTAGAAGTTGATACAGATGCAACAGTCGTTGAAAACAATGAATTGGCAGAAGATAAAATATCCGTACTAAATAATAATCTTAATAATAACGGCGCCAAAAACAATAAACAAAACAATCAAAAATATAATAATCAGCAACAAGAAAAATTATTTGACTTTGAAGGAATCCTTTCAGCTTCAGGAGTTCTTGAAATAATTCAAGAAGGATATGGATTCTTACGATCTGCCGATTATAATTACATGTCATCACCTGATGATGTTTATATATCACAGTCTCAAATACGCTTATTCGGATTAAAGACAGGTGATGTTGTTGAAGGACCTATACGCCCACCAAAAGAATCAGAAAAATTTTTCCCGTTAGTTAAGGTCGACAGAATAAATGGACGCACGCCAGAAGAAGTTCGTGACCGTGTCCCTTTCGATCATTTAAAACCTTTATTTCCAAACGAAAAATTTAGACTAACAAAAGGGTACAACGATAATCTTTCGAGTCGCGTTATAGATTTATTCTCTCCAATAGGTAAAGGGCAAAGAGGATTAATAGTCGCTCAGCCTAAAACAGGTAAGACAACATTATTAAAAGACGTCGCTAATGCTATTTCAGATAATCACCCTGAAGTCTATATGATTGTTTTACTTATAGATGAGCGTCCGGAGGAAGTTACCGATATGGAACGTAGCGTAAATGCTGAAGTTATAGCATCTACATTTGACGAACCGGCAGACCGCCATGTAAAAATAGCCGAAATTGTATTAAACAAAGCTAAAAGAATGGTTGAATGCGGACATGATGTTGTCATCTTATTGGATTCCATCACACGCCTTGCTCGGGCATATAACACAGTGCAACCGGCTTCAGGTAAAGTATTGACAGGTGGTGTAGATGCCAACGCATTACATAAGCCAAAACGTTTCTTCGGAGCTGCCCGTAACATTGAGAATGGAGGTTCGCTGACTATTATCGCTACCGCATTGACCGAGACAGGTTCTAAAATGGATGATGTAATATTTGAGGAATTCAAAGGTACAGGTAATATGGAATTACAATTGGATCGTAAATTATCTAATAAACGTATTTTCCCTGCTGTTGATATCATTGCATCAAGCACACGTCGTGATGATTTACTACTTGACAGAGACACACTTAGCCGAATGTGGATACTTCGTAATTTCTTATCAGACATGAACTCGGTAGAAGCTATGCAATTCTTGGAAGACCGTTTACGTAAAACAAAAAATAATGAAGAATTTCTGATTTCAATGAACGACCGATAGAAATTAAGTTAAAAATATACATAAAAGCAAAGAAAAGGCTATAACTTTATATCCTATTTCTTTGCTTTTTTACTTTACTTACTTAAATTTAAAATATAACATTATGGAAAATAACGATCATATTCCGAATGTTCATTCGCATCCTCATGGGGGGCACAATCACAATTACAACGCAAATAGAAAAGCTCTCTTTTTAAGTTTTATACTTATCACGGGATTTATGTTTGTAGAACTTATTGGGGGATATATGACCAATAGTCTTGCGCTAATATCGGATGTTGGCCATATGTTAAGCGATGCGGCTTCGCTCGGACTTAGCCTTAGCGCTTTAATATTGGGAGCGAAAGCTGCAACTCCATCCAAAACCTACGGATACAAGCGCTTTGAAATATTAGCGGCTTTATTGAATGGATTATTACTTATAGTTTTGTCCATTTACATCTTTGTAGAGGCAATTAAACGTATAATGCTTCCTCCCGAAGTTATGGGTAGAGGAATGATGATTATTGCTATTATAGGATTAGTAATAAATATAATTGTAGCTTGGATCTTACATTCTCAAGCTTCATCCAAAGAAAATTTGAACGTCCGTAGCGCTTTCCTGCATGTTATTGGAGACT
>CALYRA010000379.1 GCA_945292135.1 uncultured Dysgonomonas sp. | reverse complement strand
ATTATAAAATATGTGTTATACATAGTGATTTTAATCCATATATTAATGATGGAATGCAAAATATCAGATAAAAAAGAGGAATGGAATATTACGAATATGTTTCGTAAGAAATGACATATTATGCAAAAAAGAACATCGCAAAATTTGATGGCGGATATGATTATTCCATACAAGAAAATAAATAAAAATTAGTCTACACAGGATTGTATATCGCCTAAATAATAAATAGCAGAAGTTATATTATAGAAATTCTCTCAAACCCCCTCAATTTATTGTGAGGCGATTTGAAAGAATTTACCATTTACCAACAGTTTATTAAATATTACATTTCATCCCAAAATTTAGGATGATCAATCTTTCATCCGGCTAAAAGTTCAATTGTCTATAATTTCAATCTATA
The DNA here is from genome assembly GCA_945292135.1 of uncultured Dysgonomonas sp. Taxonomy (GTDB): domain Bacteria; phylum Bacteroidota; class Bacteroidia; order Bacteroidales; family Dysgonomonadaceae; genus Dysgonomonas. The sequence goes on along the minus strand of CALYRA010000379.1, from coordinate 2,301 downwards.
GATTATCAGGATTTGTAGACCATTCCCAATTATCAGTTTTAAAAGGCACGGCAGGCAAACCTTCTCTATTAAATAGATTCACATCAGGATTATTGCACCATGAATAACGGACAGCAACTGGATTGTTTATTTCATTGGAATAAACTACAATCTTATCTCCATCTATATATGCTTTAGCCCACTTAAATTTCTTGTCGGCTCCGGCAATGCTAAAACCTTCTATATACCCATATTTATTTGGAGTAAATAATCCGCCGCCTATATTATTATATGAAATAATAATATTTGAACCATCAATTTCCATTAACTTGAATGTCGGACCTGAATATATAATATCCGATTTGCCATAATCTTTATTAAGGGCGAGTAACGCCAACCGATTTCCTACGTCTTGCTTGTTGCGGGGATGTATGTCGTTTGCATCGCCAATATCGATAATGACAGCCTGACCTGTTTGTGGCAATCTTAAAGCTTCGGTTTGCGCCATTCGAAGTTCCGCCCATACGCTTTCTTTAGGGATTTCGTCTTTTGCCAAATAATTGGCTAATTGCACCCAATAGAATGGATATTCGTAACCCCATTTTGTTCTCCAGTCTTTTATCATCGTAGGAAATAGCGTGCGATAGTCATAAGCCTGCGATACGTTGTTTTCTCCCTGATACCAAATAACTCCTTTAATTGGTAACTGTATGATCGGATTTATCATCGCATTATACAAAAGGGATGGTTGCATATTGGGCGATGGTTCGACAAAATTGAATTGTTTGTTGGTTACCGATTCTCTGTAAAACCAGTCTCCACTCAAAGGGTATTTCTTTCCGTTTACTTCTAAATAAAGATCTTCGGATTTCCCATAAAATCCGCCACCACCATAATAATCCGTAACTTTTACAATGATGGAATTTACTCCTTCTTTCAATATATTTTCAGGAATACTGTATATACGGTTTTGAGCATAGCCCTCGGTTTCTCCGATTTTTGAACCGTTGATCCATGTGATATCATTATCGTCTATCGCTCCTAATTGTATTACCGCTGTTTTTCCGGCATCTTCATGCGGCAAAGTCAGATTATATCTGTACCATAGAATCCCATCCAATTCGCCCAATACTGTTTCCCACATTTGCGGTATCCGCATTGTTTTCCATGCGGATATATCGGTCGATGGGGTAAACCATTTCTCAGACATTCCCGGTTCATTAGTCATTGCTTCATAATATGCGGCTTTCCTTGATTTATTTTCTTCTAAAAATTTCTCTATATTCTCTATTTTAGCGCCATCGTATCTTTTGCTGAAATGTTGCGGCAATTTTGCAAAAGCCTCATCGCTTATCCATGTTTCTATATCAGTTCCACCCCATGACGAATTGATAATTCCTATCGGGATATTCAGTTCGGTATTTAGTTTTCGGGCGAAGAAATAGGCTACGGCTGAAAAGTCCGCCACCGTCGCGGGGTTGCATATCTGCCAAGTACCTTCAATGTCTGATTTAGGTTCGGTACCAATGGACTGTTTCACGTTGAAAGACCTGATTGTAGGATAATTTGCTCTGCTGATTTCTATATCAGCATCTTTTACGTTTTTTACTACCCATTCCATATTCGACTGTCCTGAGCATAACCATAAATCGCCTATGAGAATATCCTTCAATTTTATCCGGTTATTTTTACCTTTGATTTCCATAATATAGGGACCACCATGTACCTGAGGACTAAGCGTAATAATCCAATTTCCATTTTTGTCGGCTTTTGTCTTTTTTATCTGATCGAGAAAATGAATTTCAATTGATTCCATTTTATCGGCTTTACCCCATATCCTTATGGGTTGATTGCGCTGCAAAATCATGTTATCCGAAAAAATAGTTGACAGTTTTATGGTAGCATGTATACTTCCTGCTATCAATACCAAACTTGATAAAATTAATGATCTTATTAATTTCATATATAATTAGCTTTATGTTATTTCTTTTTAATATTATTCATATTTTGTTTTAAGGGTAATTGAAGCTCCCTTTAAATTCACGGAATTAGCTGTAAGTATCATTTCTCCGTCTTTTCCATTCGATTGAAGTATACATATTGCTTTCCCGTTAAACAGTTTTCGTTCGGGTTTCTTCAACGAGTGATGATCGGTAGGATCACCATTATCCGTTCCTGTAATATATCCATTGCCTTTTATTGAAAAAGTGATTAAATTGTCGGCAATCGGAACTACCAGTCCATCAGCATCCAAAACTTCTACCGTTACAAATGCCAAGTCTTTACCATCCGCTTTAATTGTTTGTCTGTCCGCTATTAAAC
>CALYRA010000378.1 GCA_945292135.1 uncultured Dysgonomonas sp. | reverse complement strand
AAACATACTAGCAATTATATTTTAATAAATTAAAGAATATTGCATATGAAAAGAAAATTGAAAACTGTTTCATTATGTATGCTGGTAGTATTATTTAGTGTTTGTGCTACAGTGGTAACATATAATTATTTGGAACATAAGAGAGGATATGCATCTTCTGATATGTTTAGTTATGGACAAGAATTTGATCAGAAAAATATTCATCTGGCAAACTTCACTCCTGAGGGCTATCCTGACTTTACGAAAGCTGCGGAAAATTCAGTTCATGCAGTTGTTCATATAAAATCGACAATTAAAGCTGCGAATAATAACTCGCGTCAACCTCGTATGATAGATCCGTTCGAATTCTTTTTTGGTGATCCTGGTATGAGAGGCGGGGAATGTAATGCGCAACCGGCAGTTGGCTATGGATCCGGAGTTATAATTTCAGCAGACGGTTATGTTATTACAAATAATCATGTGATAGATAAAGCCAATGAAATAGAAGTTACGCTAAATGACAACAATAAATATACAGCTAAGTTGATCGGAACAGATCCGGTAACTGATATCGCTTTGCTAAAAATTGAAGGCAAAGATTTACCCTATATCTCATTTGGTAATTCAGATCAATTGAAAGTCGGAGAGTGGGTACTGGCTGTTGGTAACCCTTTTAATTTGACTTCTACAGTCACTGCGGGTATAGTTAGCGCTAAAGGTCGTGGCGGTATAGGAGGTGGAAATGGCGAGATGAGTATTCAATCATATATACAAACTGATGCCGCTATCAATCGCGGAAATAGTGGAGGAGCATTAGTTAATATAGATGGTCAATTGGTTGGTATTAATACTGCCATATATTCTCAAACCGGCGACTTTGCCGGATATGGATTTGCAGTGCCAATTTCAATAGCGGGAAAAGTAGTAGCCGATTTGAAGGAATATGGTACAGTACAACGCGCAGTACTCGGAGTTATGATACAAGATATAGCTGTAGCCAAGGAAGTTAGTCCAGATAAGACTAAGGATATAAAAGTTACAGAAGGCGCTTATGTAGGAGGTTTTGCAGATCGTAGTCCTGCTAAGCAAGCCGGTATTGTTGAGGGTGATGTAATTGTAGCCTTAAATAACACTAAAATTAAAAATGTGTGTGAATTACAAGATCAAATCAATCGATTCCGTCCGGGCGACAAAGTTAAACTAACAGTGAATCGAGGAAGTTCAGAAAAAATATTTGATGTCACCCTCAAAAATAGCGATGGCAATACCTCAATTGTAAAGAAAACAGATGGCTTATCTGTAGTTGGTGCAGCATTTATCGAATTGTCAGATCAAAAGAAAACAGATTTAGGCATTGGTTACGGTGTAGAAGTAGCAGGCGTAGATAGTAATGGTAAATTTAAAAAAGCAGGTATCCAAAAAGGATATGTGATTCAGAAAATTAACGAACAACCTGTGAATTCAATTAAAGATGTAGAAAGATGTATTCAATCTGCAGCGACCGGTTCTGATAAAGGTTTATTTATTAGTGGTATCAATCCAAATGGTAACCGACGTTTTTACGCAATTGATCTTAATGATTAAAAATTAAAAAAAGATAAGATAGACGCCCGGATACTAAAGTTATTCGGGCGTTAAATATAAGAGGCAATTATATAACAAAATTAGAGAGTTTAATAATTACTAAAATGTATTTCAAATTTAGTTAATGCTAATTAATTGTCATCTTTTTTTTGTATATTTGCAAACGTTTTGAAATACAAAACATATATATCTATATATGAGGCAGTTAAAAATTACAAAATCAATTACAAATCGCGAAAGCGCGTCTTTGGACAAATATCTCCAGGAAATTGGACGCGAGGAGCTTATCACTGTTGAAGAAGAAGTCGAATTGGCTCAAGCAATAAAAAAAGGTGATAGGGCTGCTCTCGAAAAATTGACAAGAGCTAATTTGCGTTTTGTTGTATCTGTTGCTAAGCAATATCAAAATCAAGGGTTAAGTTTGCCCGACCTTATTAATGAAGGAAATTTAGGCTTAATCAAGGCCGCTGAGAAATTTGATGAAACAAGAGGTTTTAAGTTTATTAGTTATGCTGTATGGTGGATTCGTCAATCAATATTGCAGGCTTTGGCTGAACAATCTCGTATTGTGCGCCTACCACTAAACCAAGTAGGTTCGCTGAATAAAATCAGCAAAGCATTTTCTAAATTCGAGCAAGAACATGAACGTAAACCTTCAGCTGAAGAATTAGCGGATGAATTAGACATTCCGGTGGATAAGATATCTGATTCTATGAAAGTTTCAGGTCGTCATATTTCAATGGACGCTCCGTTTGTAGAAGGAGAAGATAATAGTCTGTTAGATGTTCTTGTAAATGATGATGCTCCGATTGCAGATCGTATGTTGATCAATGAATCATTGCAGCAGGAGATTGATCGCGCGCTTTCTACATTATCTGAAAGAGAAAGCGAAATTATTAAAATGTTTTTTGGAATTGGTTATCAAGAAATGACATTAGAAGAGATTGGCGATAAATTTCAATTGACACGTGAACGTGTCCGCCAAATAAAAGAAAAAGCGATAAAACGTCTCCGCCAAAATTCCAGAAGTAAATTATTGAAAAGTTATCTAGGATAATAAAATCTGATAGATAAATAAAAAATAAAGAAGCCAAACATTTGTTTGGCTTCTTTATTTTTTATCTTCCTCATCTATTATAAATTA
>CALYRA010000377.1 GCA_945292135.1 uncultured Dysgonomonas sp. | reverse complement strand
AAAAATCTTGTAGCAAAGCTTGACGGACGCATAAGTATTATTAAATAAAAATCATAAAATGAAAATTAAATATATAATCTGCCTAATTAGTATTTTGTGTTTAATAGAACATGGATATGGACAAAAAAAGATTGTTATACTCCATACAAATGATACTCACAGCCGTATAGAGCCTTTGCCTGTTACAGATAAAAACTATCCGAATAGAGGAGGCGTTGTTAATAGGAAGTCTGTAATAGATAGCGTACGCAGTATTGAAAAAAATGTTTTACTTGTTGATATCGGAGATTTTGTGCAAGGAACGCCTTATTTCAATTTATTTCATGGACGGGTAGAAACAGGCGCTATGAATATAATGAAATATGATGTGGGTACATTAGGTAATCATGAGTTTGATTATGGCTTGGATACAATGAAGATGATTATAGAATCACTCAATTTTCCTATAATCAATTGTAATTATGATTTTACAAATACGCCACTCAAAGGACTTATAAAGCCATATACTATTTTGCAAAAAGATGGAATCAAAATAGGAATAATAGGTGTTGGCTGCGATCCGGATGGATTGATTCAGAAGGATAAATATGAAGGAATGATATTTAATCCAATCAATGAAACTGCAAATTATTACGCCGATTTATTGAAAAACAATAAAAAATGTGACATTGTCATTTGCCTTACCCATATAGGTTTAAATTCTGACAAAATGCTGGCTTCATCGTCTCGGTATATAGACCTGATAATAGGAGGACATTCACATACTTTTTTAAAAGCGCCAGTCAGAGTAACAAATATGAATAATAAAGAGATTCCTATATATCAGGTTGGTAAAAATGGAGTCTTCATTGGTAAAACGGAAATCTATTTAGATAAAATAAAAAAATAATTTATGAATAATATTAAGATACGCCTAACAGTAATGAATTTTCTCCAATTTTTCATTTGGGGAGCTTGGATGATTACTATCGCAAATTATTGGTTTGGGACAAAAGGATGGAATAGCGTGGAATTTGGAGCAATTTTCTCAACAATGGGTATTGCGTCAATATTTATGCCAACAATTTGCGGTATTATTGCTGACCGTTGGATCAATGTTGAAAAATTATATGGTATTCTTCATATATTAGGCGGACTTACTTTTTTATCCATACCATTTGTTAACGATCCAGTTACTTTTTTCTGGGTTATATTGTTAGCAATGTTATTTTATATGCCTACAATGGCTCTATCAAGTTCTATCGCATATTGCGTACTTGATTCATACAAATTAGATTCTATCAAACATTTTCCTTCTATTAGAGTATGGGGAACCGTGGGATTTATAGTCGCCATGTGGACAACAAACCTATCTGGCAGCAAAGCTTCTGAAAATCAATTTTATATTGCTGGTACGGCCGCTATACTTTTGGGGCTATATTCTATTTTGTTATTACCCAAATGTCCACCTGCAAAATCTGAAACTAAAGGTAAAAGTTTTGTCGAAATATTTGGTCTTGACGCATTCAAGTTATTCAAATATAAGAAAATGGCTATTTTCTTTTTGTTTAGCATGCTTTTAGGCGCCGCATTACAACTAACGAACGCTTATGGAGATACATATTTAGACGACTTCAAAAATGTTGCTGCATATCAAGATTCTTTTGTTGTTAAATATTCAACTATTATTCTATCTATATCGCAAATATCTGAAACTTTATTTATTTTGGCTATTCCTTTCTTTTTAGGGCGATTCGGAATAAAGAAGGTTATGCTTATGAGTATGATTGCTTGGGTATTCCGCTTTGGTCTTTTTGCCTTCGGTAACCCGACGGATAGGTTATGGATGATTATTCTATCGTGCATTATCTATGGTATGGCTTTCGATTTCTTTAATATATCCGGTTCTCTTTTCGTTGAGAAATCAACAAATCGCAAAATTCGCTCATCAGCTCAAGGGCTTTTCGTAATGATGACAAATGGATTTGGAGCTATCATCGGAAGTTGGACAAGCGGATACATCATTCAAAAGTATTTCTTATTTGATAATGGAATGAAAGACTGGTATCATATATGGCTAACTTTTGCCGGTTATGCTTTATTAATCGGAATATTATTTGCAATCTTATTTCGCGACAATAAAAATATAACTGAGGAAAAAGAAATCGAATAGAAATCGAATTAATTCGGATCTTCCTTTATTTATACATTGTTTTTTATTATGCGTCAATGTAATTCAGCTTATATTATTCATTATTAGAGTTAAGCATTGGCATATTAAAAATAATGACTTTGACTACCTCAATTGATAAGAATTTTATTTAGAATAATTTAATTAAATAATCTTTGCATGATTTTAATCGCTATAAAGAAAGATTAAAACATGTCACTCTGGAACGGAAGCAATAATATTATTATTCTATGGTAAAATTGTTATTTAAAAATAGAATAAAATGAATAGAAAATATGCTCACAAAATTAGTTTATATGCTTAACCTTCTTTTTTACTTTAGGTATTAATTACTTCTGCAATCATATAAATTATGCAGACGTTTTTAGATAGTCATTTTTAACAGGGAAAATACGGATTGTCACAGGTGCTAAAAATACTTGTTAGAAAAAATACATTTTTCGAGCTCTAAGCTTTAGCCAATAGTATTGTAAAATCTTTTTTTAACTAAAGATATTCATTAGTTTTAAGTCCATCGTAAAATATTAAACCTCTATT
>CALYRA010000376.1 GCA_945292135.1 uncultured Dysgonomonas sp. | reverse complement strand
TATAATAGTACTGTATTTGACAATTTCTTTTTTAGAAAAGAAGAGAAAAGTGGCAATTTACAAATACGAAAAGGTTTATTAAAAACAGTGGAAGAAAAAACCAATAGTAATAATTTATTATATATATCTGGATTAAATAATTATTTTTTTGATTTCTTTTTCTCAACATCAAGGGAAAAGGAAAAATATAATCCAAGGGAATTGTCTGAAATATTTGTTAATATGGCTATTGTTGAGGAACAAATGCGTTCTACTTATTATGAACCTGCAACACCAGAATGGAACAACCGTTCTAATACTTATTATATTTCGAAGAAATATCCTGAATTATTAACTATAGCTAAAGAAAACAATTATTTTGGAATGCCCTTTTTGGATGTATTAGAAATGATTCAATTAGATGACGAACCAATTTGAATATCATTGCTCGTTAACAACCTAAGAATTAGATTCATTTCATTATAAAGTGTATAAAATACGAATAAAATCTGGGAACACAAAAGATATTAAATCTATCATTCAATAAGCCCAAAGGTGGGTATGGAATAAGACCTCTAATATTATCGAATCGTTTTAAGGAAAAAAAAATTAGATTAAACCTGATATTTAACAGTCAATTCTTGAAACAATATTGGATGTCGTATTACTTATTACTCAAACAGAAAATGTTCGTAAATTATTTTTTGAGATATTAAAAATACGAATAACTAACAAAAAATATTGGTATTTATATAATAATATTGAAGAGTAATCCGAGAGTAAATATTTATTGGCATCCAATCTTAAAAACAGTATTTAAATAATTAAAAATATAAGAACCAACTATGCGCGCAAAGAATAGCAAAGATATATACAAAGGTTACTTTAAATTTGCCGGCTACCTGGCAGCCTGCGTAGCCTTAGGCGTTTTCGTTTACTGGAGTTACCTCCGCACAACGAAGACCGAAGTAGACAAGATAGTAAACAAAACTATGGAGTACGACCGTATCTACGTCCAACAGATTGAGCTGGCTTCGCGGATCGATTCGTTGTATGATTACACCACCAAGTTTAACACCAACTTGAACGATGCCTTACTATTGAATAGTGTCAGCAAACGAAAACAGGGGATTCTGAGCTCATTGGAAGGGATGAACAGTCGCGACGTTCGGCTTTATCAAAAACTGATGACCCAGATGAACACTTTTCTGTCAGTCAAAGACTCTATACGCTTCGCCCGCAGTGAAGAAGACCTGGTCAAAAGCGACCTTCTCAAATGTATGGAAGATAACAAACAAACCACCCGCAAATTGACCATTGGGGGTATAACCGTAAATAAATAACCCGTTCTATGTCACCAAACAATAAAAAAATCACCAAGAACCGTCGCGAGCAGACTATTGGCTTTGTCTATGTCAGCCTATTATTTGCCGTAACTACCGTTATCAGCTGCATCAGCCTGTTCTATTACAATTCGGACGAAAAGACTAACGCCCGAAAAGAATTCGCAATCTCGAAGATGGAACGTATTCGCAGTTTCCAAAGCAGACAGAGTGATGAAGTCTTAATCATTGACTCCATTTACGCAAAGATAAAAGACTTCAATCCAGGCATTAACGCCAGCTACGAAGAAAACGACATCAAATATTACCTGAATGACCTTAAAAGCATCTATGAAAAGAACAGTCACGATGGACGCTATAAGATCTTCTATCAGGTAAGCTCTTTTTATAGCATGTGGTTCGACGATAAAAAAGAACTTTGGAGCAAGCGCCAGAACATAATTAACTTCCGCAGGAATCTCGAACAATGCGAACTCGGTTTAGAGAAGAAGAAAGACGAACTTAAAAGTACAAGGAAATAAACGATTAGATAACTATGGGAAAACTAACGAACTATAGAATCATTGTCATTATCGGGGTCATAGCTTTGTGCATCTGCGCAACCTTTGCACTTCGTAGCCTGTTCACCACGCGTGAAGTACGAGCATCCGTTTCGCCCTTAGATATCGAATTGGGAATGCCCGTGACTTACCGCGACAGTACCAAAGGAGCAGAGCACCTGTTGTGGGAATTCGGCAACGGCGATTCCTCTCCCTTGCGAGAAGGAGAATATGCCTTTAGCGAGACAGGTCGTTATCAGATACGTTTGAAAGTAGACAACAAACAAGAAAAGAAATTTATCGTTACCGTCCGTAATAAACGTTCCGGCGATAGCGAACAACTAGTTAGTATAGAAGCGCCCAAAACGGCCATGCAGGGCGAATATATCGTCTTTCGAGGTCAAGGTACCTCCAAAGAATGGCGTTGGGAGTTCGGCGAGACAGGAGTAGTCGATTCGCGGGAGAAGTCCGCTATCTATAAATACCAACATGCAGGGAATTATGAAGTTTTACTCACCACCGAAGAAACCCGTTATCCCGTTCGTCATCATATCGAGATTCTACCCCAATATATGGAAAGCGATTCGACAGATGTCGAAACCCTTATTGGCAATGATATTCGGGAAAAACTACAGAACATCATCGATCAGAAACCGTTCAATAAGAACTATAACTATATCATGTCCACTTACCTGTGCAACAATTCCAATACACCGGTCCTTATCAATAATAGCAAGAAAAACGACATCTATTCCTATTGTCAAGGATTGAAAATCATCGGTCGCAAGAAAACGAAGATAGAAAACGTAATCATCGACCTCGACCCGATGAACGATGCATGTATCCGCCGT
>CALYRA010000375.1 GCA_945292135.1 uncultured Dysgonomonas sp. | reverse complement strand
GGAATTATCTGGTACAATAGAGAAATATCGGGATAAGGAGACAGGAATGTGGTATCAAGTAACCGATTTGGGCTCTCGTGAAGGTAACTATCTTGAATCAAGTGGTTCGGCTATGTTCTTATATACATGGGTAAAAGGTGCAAAAAAAGGATACTTGGATAAAAGCTTTGAGGAAAAAGGAAAAGAAGGATATGATCAATTTGTGAAAAGATTTGTGAAGACAGAAAAAGATGGTACAATCTCTGTAACGGATTGTTGCTCCGTTGCGGGGTTGGGTGGAGAAAAAAGATATCGCGATGGTAGTTTTGAGTATTATATTTCCGAACCTATTAGAGATAACGATCCCAAAACAGTGTCGCCTTTCATTATGCTTAGTATTTTATTAGACCGATAAATCAATCTACAAGATTTGGTTATGATATCTGTAAATACAGTCTTCAAGCTTTGAGACTTACAAAGAACCATGAAATTTTAGCACTCATGAATATCTTAAAAGATATTTTATAAAATAAAGAAAAATTACAGTAGTTTTTATTCTTAATTGTTAAATAATAAACTCGTTTGACAATACAAATTAATATCATGTAACTATGAAAAACCTATTTTGTATTTGTATTTTTCTATTTGTAATTTCGATAGTTAAAGCCCAGATTTTAGCTTTTCCCGGTGCCGAAGGTAGCGGTATGTATACTACGGGAGGACGTGGAGGCAAAGTCTATTATGTAAATACATTGGAAGATAATTTACAAGGAGATGATGGAATTCAAGAAGGGTCATTACGTTGGGCGCTTTCTAAGGATGAACCTAAAACAATATTATTTAAAGTTGGAGGAATTATCGTATTAAATTCAGAATTAATTATTAATTCAAATACTACCATTGCCGGACAAAGCGCTTTGGGGGATGGTATATGTATAGCCCGTTATCCCGTAAAAGTTAGAGGAGACAATGTTATTGTTCGTTTCATGCGATTTCGTTTAGGAGATGAAGCAGGGGTTGAAGATGATGCTTTTGGTGGCGTGAGAAATAATAACGTAATCATAGACCATTGTTCAATGAGTTGGAGTACGGACGAATGCGCATCGTTCTATGACAATGAAAATTTTACGATGCAATGGTGTATATTATCCGAAAGTCTTGCAGCTTCAGTTCACCGAAAAGGCAGTCATGGATATGCAGCTATATGGGGAGGTCGAAAAGCCACTTACCATCATAATTTATTGGCTCATCATGACAGCCGTAACCCTCGATTTTGTGGAGCGCGTTATTCGGATAAAGCAGATGAAGAACTTGTAGATTTCAGGAATAATGTGATATATAATTGGGGAGCTAATAGCGGATATGCAGGAGAAGGGGGACGATATAATTTTATAAATAATTATTATAAAGCCGGTAAAGAATCATCTTTTAAAAATCGTATATTCTCGCCCAATGCGGATATAGGAAATAATAAGCAACGAGAAGGAGTATGGGGTAAATTTTATTTGAGCGGTAATTATTTCCCTTATGACGCTATGACTTCAAACGATAATTCATTAGGATTTCAACCTAATCCCGATTCGAAAGATAAAACCGAATTATTAGTTACTGACCCATTTGATGTGGCATTGGTAAATACGGATGATGCACAAAAAGCTTATCAAAAAGTATTGAAATACGCAGGAGCCAGTTATATAAGAGACAAGACAGATAAGCGCATCATAAAAGAAGTGAAAAAAGGGTTGACGCCAATACGCGCCTCCGCTAATGCCGGAACCAGAGCCGGAATGATTGATTCACAAAAAGATGTAGGAGGATGGGATACATATAGGTATAACTCTAAAACTATCCCTGCCGATTCTGATATAGACGGTATTCCTGACGGGTGGTTGAAAAAATACTATCCGAATAAGAAGGCGACAGATACGAATGAAGAAGGTTATACCTATCTTGAAGTTTATTTGAATAGTATTGTAAAACATATAATTAAATAAATCTGGAATGAAATCAATATTAATCGCTGCAATTCTGATCTTGTTTTCAATTCAATTATCCGCAGAAGAAAAATACGACATTGTAGTGGATAGAAATGGGAGAGGGCATTTTCGTAATATACAACAGGCAATAGATTCTGTACGAGCGTTCAATCCCGATGGAACAATAACAATATTTGTTCGTAGCGGCGTATATAAAGAAAAGCTGATATTGCCTACTCATGTTTGTCATGTAAGATTGATCGGAGAAGATAAAGAAAATACAGTTATAACCTATGATGATCACGCCAATATAGATAAGATGGGAACTTTCCGAACCTATACTTTTCTGATAAGAGGCAATGATATAACATTAGAAAATCTAACCATTGAAAATACCTCATTGGCATTAGGGCAGGCAGTAGCATTACATCTTGAAGGAGATCGGATAATATTGAAAAATTGCCGGATAATAAGCCATCAGGATACAGTATATGCAGCGCGTGAAAATCAGCGTCAGTATTTTGTAGATTGTTGGATAGAAGGAACTACCGATTTTATATTTGGTTCATCCACATGTTGGTTCGAAAGATGCGTCATTTATTGCAAGAAAAATTCCTATATCACAGCGGCAAGTACGCCCGAAAATGTTGAATTCGGTTTTATATTCAATAATTGCAAAGTCGTATTAGCCAAAGGAGTTGATAAATTATATCTTGGACGACCATGGCGTCCTTATGCAATGACTTTGTTTATGAATACGGAAT
>CALYRA010000374.1 GCA_945292135.1 uncultured Dysgonomonas sp. | reverse complement strand
GCTTCAGAATTTTTGGGATTTAATTCTATTGCCTTTTTATATTTTTCAATACTTGCTTCAAATAATTTTTCATCATTATCCGGGTTGACTAAATTTTCCATTCTGGCTAAATCATATAAAGCTAATCCCCAATTGTTATAAGCTTCAGAATAGTTGGGATTTAATTCTATTGCCTTTTTATATTTCTCAATACTTGATTCATACAATTCTTTATTATAATTTTTCAAAGCTAAAACAGATAAAGCTAATCCCCAATTGTTATAAGCTTCAGAATTTTTGGGATTTAATTCTATTGCCTTTTTATATTTTTCAATACTTGATTCATACAATTCTTTATTATTTCCCTGTCGGGCTATATTAGCTAAAGCACTTCCCCATTTGGTATAAATCTCATCATGATTCTTCATACTATTTTCAGGATCAGCATTAATCGCTTGTTGATAATAGTTACATGCTTCCTGATAATGACCATTCTGTTGCGCTTCGATTGCCCAATAATAAGCTTTATATCCTTTTTTATTAACACAACTTATAAATGACAATACTACTGAAGTTATAACAAATAAAATGACAATTCTTAAATTAGTGTAGGTATATCTTTTATTTTGTATCCTTAAAAACGAAGTGTTAAACATAAATAAAGTTTTTATAATATGAGTCTATTAATACTTGGGTCTAAAGATATGAATAATTTTCCTTTCAGTTTGCTAAATGTATTTACTTTAGGTTCAGATATTATTTTTGAGGAATTATTTCGTTTGCTTTTTTCAATATTTCGTCACAAACTGCTTTTGTAATCTTAATTGATCTTGATTCTTGTTGTTAACTATTTACATGACATTATACCATTATTAACCGCTTAATTTCTATCATAGTCAATCGTTAATTTCAAATAGCTGAAATTTTTCATTTTATAGTGATTGACGCACAATATTCAAACAAAAAATTCAAAATAATATTAGTATGAAAATGCTATTCATTATTAAGTCTAATTAATCAACGAATAAAATAAATAATGCTGATTAAGTTTGAAATAATCGGTAAGTAAAAGCACTATGTTTACCTGTTTTCGTTACATACTGATATTCTTTAGAGTTAGATAAACTTTTTATTAGAACTGAGTGTTTAAAATTTATATATATATTTTAAACTGAAATAAAAATTGCTAATAATAAATGTATGAACGGATTTAAGTTTTGTATGAGATTATTCTTTATTGTATTTGTTTCGTTATTGTTAGGTTCCTGCGCTTCAACTAAAGTCATATCGTCTTGGAGTTTGGAAACCGTACCTTCGGGAACTATGAAAAAGGTATTGGTTTTAGCGGTCATGAATAACAGGCAGAACAAAGAAGTAATAGAACGAACAATGGCTGATGAATTAAACAAAGTCGGTATAATTGCGAATACTGCTACAAACGAATTTAGCCCAAAAGGATTTAGCGGTCTTACGGAGGAACAAATAACAGAAAAATTAAGAGGTTCTGACTATTCTTCGGTAATGATCATTTCTCTTCAAGATAAAGAAACTGAAGATAATTATACGCCCGGTTCGTATTATTCAACTCCCCGTATAGTAGGTTATAGCAGATATTACAGAAGGTATTTAGTGGTATATGACCAAATGTACACTCCCGGATATTATACGGTAAGCACAAATTATATATTGGAAGCTGATATTTATACGGTCAATGATGGGGATGAGCTTATCTATTCGGCTCAGACAAAAAGCTATGACCCCAATTCGGTATCTTCTTTGGCTCAAAGCTTCTCTAAATCCATTATTAAGGAATTGCAAGAGAAAAGTATAATAGTCTTTGGTAAATAAGTTTTGTTTAATTGTTGTGGTCAAAATTAAGAATATCTATGCGAAATCTTATTAACGCATAGATATTTTTATTGCTTCTATGTAAATATAATCGTCGGTACTATTGCGGACGATATTCTTCTATTAATTTACTGAATTGTTTATCTTCACGCAAATTGGTAAAATCGGGTTCTACCTCAATAAAATCACGGGGAATATTTGTTGTCGTCAGTAATTTTCTGAACCAAGTAAATGCTTCTTCTTTCTTGTTGAGTAAAGAATAAAGACACGTTAAATTATATACTGCTTTACGGGCTCCAAGTTCGTAAGTTTTCATCAATTTTTCTTCTATTTCTTTAGCATAGGTTTCTATGTTATTCTCCTGTTTAGCCAATTCAAGCAAGTCAAGTCCCCAATTGAAATATGTCTTAACATAATTGGGACGTATTTCTAACGCTTTTTTATATTTATCGAAACTTTCTTGATACAGCCCTTTATCCCCTCCATTCAATTTCGCAAGATTTGAAAGCGCTATTGCCCAATTGTTAAATATTTCAGCCTCATTCGGGTTCAATTCTGCCGCTTTCTTATATTTACTAAGGCATATACGGTACAACCTTCTGTCCTTTCTGATTTCACAAAGCGCTGATAACGCATTTGCCCAACTATAATATATATAGGCATCGTCAGGTTTAAATTTAGCAGCCTGACGATATTTTTCCACGCTTTCGGCATAAACTTTTTCATCGTCAAATATCTCAGCTTCATCAAATAATGCGTTTCCCCAATTGTAAAATGCAGTCGCATATCCAGGATTTATGCTTGTCGCTTTACGGAATTTATCATAACATGCGGGATAAAGCGATTCGTCTGCTTTATGATCTATCAGGTCGGTAAGGGCTATTCCCCAATCATTATAAGCTT
>CALYRA010000373.1 GCA_945292135.1 uncultured Dysgonomonas sp. | reverse complement strand
TCTTGGCAGTCATTTCCTTAAATGCAAAAGCACAGAACAATGTACAAATATCAGGTACAGTAAGGGACGAAGAAGATGTACTTATCGGAGCTTCGGTTGCCGAAAAAGGAACGACTAATGGTACTATGACCGACATTGAAGGGCGATTTACTTTGTCTGTCAAAGAAAACGCCGTTATAGAAATTACCTATATAGGATTCGAAACCCAGACAATAACCGTAGGTACGCGAAGAGAATTTAATATTGAGATGAAATCCAACGCCAACATACTCGAAGAAGTAGTCGCAATCGGTTACGGAGTTCAGAAAAAGAAGCTCAATACAGGCGCTACCTTACAGATTAAAGGAGATGAATTGACGAAAAAAAGCACAACGAGTGCATTACAAGCCCTTCAAGGACAAACGCCCGGAGTGCAGATTTCATCAACATCAGGACAACCCGGTGATGGATTTAAAGTAACCGTCAGGGGAATCGGGACAACAGGAAATTCAGCGCCACTTTACATTGTCGATGGCGTACAAACCGGCGATATATCGTATCTTAACAACAGCGATATTGAATCCGTAGATGTATTGAAAGATGCCGCTTCGGCAGCAATATACGGATCACAATCCGCCAATGGAGTAGTTCTCATTACTACCAAAACAGGTTCGAAAGGACGTATGTCCCTGTCTTTCGACGCTTATTATGGCTGGCAATCAGCAGGTCGTAAAGCTAAATTGCTTAACGCAAGAGAATATGCTACAATAATGAATGAAGCAAATGTCAATTCGGGCAACGCGCCCTATTTCAGCCAGCAACAAATAGACCAAATGGGCAATGGCACCAACTGGCTCAATGAAATGCTTGAAGACAATGTACCTACGGAAAGCTATACCTTAACATTGCAAGGAGGATCAGAAGCAAGCATATACTCCATGTCAGTTGGTTATACATCGCAGGGAGGAATTGTCGGAGGATCTGACCTCTCTAATTACAAAAGATACAGCTTTCGTTTAAATACCGAACACAAGCTATATAACAATATTCTCAAGGTAGGACAACATGCTACATTCACTTACAGCAAAAAACAAGGAGTAGAAACCGGAAACCAGTATAATAATTCCTTGCGTGGAGCATTCAGTACCAGCCCTTTCCTTCCTATGTATGACGATGACGGCAATTTTGTAAACACCGCGAAGCCATCAGCTATGGTCAATGGCGAAGAATGGAAAACTTGGTACGACGGAGAAGCAAACCCATACGCCAATATGGTTTATAATAACCAGAATCGAAACAATACGCAGAAGCTTATCGGCGACATATATTTAGAAGCCGAACCTGTTAAGCGTCTCAAATACCGATTCACTGCCGGGTTGGAATATACATCGAACGAAAGCCGTTCTTACACGCCCGTATTTGAGCTTTCTAAATACAACTTCAACAATGTAGACAAAGTTTATCAAAGCATGAATAAAGGACGCGCTTGGAACATAGATAATGTATTAAGTTATGATTTTGATGTCAACACCGACCACCAGTTTTCGACGATGATAGGAACATCAGCCCGCCAGTATGCCGGTTCTTACCTCAATGCCCGAAACGCTGACCTTACTATCGGCGATTTAAACCATGCTTGGATAGATAACGGAACAAGTACGGATCTTATATTTAGGGGTTCGGAAGGAGGTCCTGATCCCCGTGAGCAATTGTTATCATTTTTTGGACGTTTCAATTATAACTATAAAGAAAAATATCTTCTCAATGCTACATTTCGCGCCGACGGATCATCAAAATTTCATCCCGATAATCGTTGGGGATACTTCCCATCTGTCTCACTCGGATGGATAATAAGCAATGAATCATGGATGCAAAATACGCAATCATGGATGGATTATGCGAAAATTCGCGCCAGTTGGGGACAGGTAGGAAATCAGAGTATACCATCTTACCGCTACATGGGACTTATTACCACCAACAATACTGATTACATCTTTGGTAATGGATCCGGAGCAGACAAGAATACTCCGGGGGCATACCCGTCATCATTACCGAATAAAGACCTCAAATGGGAAACATCGGAACAAATAAATCTTGGCTTTGACGCACGCTTCCTGAGTGGAAAGTTGAATGCTAATTTCGATTGGTATTACAAAAAGACAAAAGATTGGCTCGTCGAAATACCCGTATTGGCTACCTCAGGTGTCGATTCGCGTTATGTAAACGGAGGTGACGTCGTGAATAAAGGTATCGAAATTAACCTGTCATACAGTGATATCATAGGGAAAGATTTCAGCTATACCGTATCAGGTAATATTGCTTATAATAAGAATAAAGTAGGTTCGATACCGACAGATGATCAAATCATACATGGACTTTCTAATCAGCTTTATAACAATTCGACTGAATTTTATCGCGCCCAAAACGGATTTCCTATCGGATATTTTTGGGGATGGAAAACCGATGGCATATTTCAGAATCAGGCGGAAATTGACAACTATGTCGATAAAAATGGCAACAAGATACAGCCAACAGCCAAACCCGGCGATGTAAGGTACAAGGATCTGAATGGAGACGGTAAAATTAATGATAAAGATAAAGCCAAAGTTGGAGATCCCAATCCTGATATGACATTCGGACTTACGCTCACCTTAAACTACAAAGATTTTGATTTTACAATTTCATCTAACGGGACGTTAGGAAATCAAATAGTTCAATCGTATCGTAATCATACAGATCAATACGCAAACTATACGACGCG
>CALYRA010000372.1 GCA_945292135.1 uncultured Dysgonomonas sp. | reverse complement strand
TGTATTAATCGGCTGTTCAGGTACAAAGTCATTATTTACCAAAACGATACTTGCTTTGGTTTCATAGATGTAATGAGTATATTTGGGATTTGCAAGAAAAGTCAATGTTCCGGGCTTTCCCTCTTCTATTTTTGAAAAGTTATTAACTTCGACATGAGGATCTCCCTCAATTGTTCCATTCAAGACTTTAGCAATTTGCTCTGCCGTAAAGGATATATGCATAATATAAGTTAAAAAAGGTATAATTTTCTTCTTTTGAAATGCGAATTAAATAATAATTTTCCAAATATAACTTTTTTATGGGTAAAAAACCCATTTAATTGGATAAAATAATTGTTTGCAATGTTATTGGATGTAAAACAAATACATAACATGCCGATAAATAAAATGCGACACATAAAATAAATAACAATAATGAAAAATTATTTCTCACTAAGGCAAAATAATGTGCTTGTAAAAAACAAAATCCAATAAAACAAACATATATAGCCATCAAAGATTGAATATTCAGTAATATATACAATAAAAATGTAACAATCACTAATAAACTGAAAAATAATATATATTCGCGTGTTTTAATTCGGTCTTTATGCCTGTTCATATAATTATTGATAGACATAGCTATAAACACAAAAATCCCAAATCCTACGAAAACAATATCGACTGCGTCAAAGGATATTAATGGGATTTTGGATATAGCGTCTAAAGTCATTTCTGAAAATGGTTTGAAAAAGGCATCGAGATTTTCCGTATAAAGATAAAATGTAAATATCGGTACATAAAGTACCAGAAAGCTAAACAAAGATGCTATGAAAGATTTCATATTCAAAATCCGCATAGTACTGAATCCTATTAAGAATATAAAATAGAACCAAAGCAAAGAGGAAACGAATAAACTTCCCAATGCTAATGTAAAACATATATGCGCGCATGCAAATGCGGAAGTTCTTATCTGATAGGCATCAAACATGGCAGACATAGCCCATAAGAAAAACAAAATTCCAATATAATATGGATTTATTGTTAAGAAAACAGGATGGCTGCTAAAAAGAACAAGGACAAATCCCGCTGGCAACAATGTACGTTCTCTAATAATAATATATTTAACATTGATGACAGTTACCATTATAGCTATAATGATAACTAAAACGGAAGAAGCTATAAGTGAATATAGAGAATCATGTAAATATGGTTCTATTATATCCCAAAGATACCCGGAGTGGGTATAGGTATAAGAGATTTGATCTTCATTGTAAAAATAATATCCTATTCTGACACAAATAGCTAATAGGAGAGAAAATATTAAAAACCCTTCTCCTCTTGATATACTTTTCTGAAAATCCTCTTTTTGCACTGCCTTTACTTCTCTGCTATATATAGATTATTTTAAATCGAAACCAATATCTTTACGGAAGTATTTCTTGTCAAAGAGTATCTTCCCCGCATTTTTGTATGAAACGGCTAAAGCTTCATCTTTTGTATTTCCGTAAGAACTGACAGCTACAACACGTCCTCCGTTTGTCAATATTTTATCGTTTTCGGACTTTGTTCCGGCATGGAAAACCAGACTATCCGTTATTTCATTTAATCCTGAAATTTCTTTATTCTTTTCATAATTTTCCGGATAACCTCCGGAAACAAGCATGACTGTGACCGCATAACGATTGTCTATGCTTATTTTTTTCGAATCAAGGGAATTTGTCGCTACGCCTTGCAATAAGTCTAAGATATCCGACTTAATTCGAAGCATTATAACTTCTGTTTCAGGATCACCCAGTCTCACATTATATTCTATAACCATAGGTTCGCCATCGACATTTATCAAGCCTATAAAAATAAAACCTTTATAATCTATATTATCTTTTTTTAAACCTTCTATGGTTGGAATTATAATGCGTTCTTCCACTTTCTTCATAAACGCTTCATCTGCAAATGAAACAGGAGAAACAGCTCCCATACCTCCGGTATTCAAACCTGTATCTCCATCCCCGATGCGTTTGTAATCTTTTGCAACAGGTAATATTTTGTACGAGTCTCCGTCCGTAAGTATAAAAACCGAACATTCTATTCCGGAAAGAAATTCTTCGATAACGACAGTTTTACTCGCGTCGCCAAACATACCGCTTAACATTATCTTTAACTCGGATTTGGCTTCATTCAGATCATTAATAATTAATACCCCTTTTCCTGCGGCTAATCCATCAGCTTTCAGAACGTAAGGAGCATTCAACTCTTCCAAGAAAGAATAAGCTTCATCTAACTGATCAAGAGTAAAGCTTTTATATCTTGCTGTCGGAATACGATGCCGTACCATAAATTTTTTAGCAAAATCTTTACTGCCTTCCAGTTTGGCGCCATATTTTGAGGGTCCTATTACAGGTATTTTAGAAATTTGAGGGTCTTGTTTGAAAAAATCGTATATACCCTTAACCAGAGGTTCTTCCGGTCCAACGACAATCATATCAATACTATTATCCAATACGAATTGTTTTATAGCCGGAAAATCTGTTATGGATATAGCTATATTCTGAGCAACTTGAGAAGTTCCTGCATTTCCCGGAGCTACATATAGCTTATTAACTTTATCACTTTGAGATATTTTCCAAGCTAGTGCGTTTTCGCGTCCACCGTTTCCTAAAACCAGAATATTCATCTTTGTTAAAATTCAATTTCGTTTTGAGAACACAAAAATACATTATTATTTTGGATATCATTAAATTAAGAATATTTATTGTAGTTTTGC
>CALYRA010000371.1 GCA_945292135.1 uncultured Dysgonomonas sp. | reverse complement strand
TGTACGTTCAAGACTTCATCGAATATCAGGAGATTAAATTATGATCGGCAAATTGTACGAAATCAACGTCAAGCGCCTGATTGGTTGGGGCGGAAGCATTTCCGACGCTGTATTGAAAGCTGGCGAAGATTTACAGCCGCACGTATTGGAGCGAGCGAGGGCGGCGGCATTACGAAAAGTTGGTGCTGATTTCGAAGATCGTGTGAAATACGTCTACACCGACAGCGCACGAATCCTTATCGACGAACCGACAGGCGAAGAGATTATCCGCTTCAGTCCTTTGCAGCATAACAGCTACGAAGATACGAAGAAGACCGGGAGAGTGATTTTATCAGTTCAATACGCGACGTGGGACAATAAGCAATGATTCGATATTACAACCACGAAACTAAATCATGGTATGTAATCGTAGGTCAACATGTACGCCGCTTAATGAAAGATGGTAGTTGGATTATCTCAGATCGCTATAGTGTCGCCGACGTTGCGCATTATCCATTTCCCTGGCATCGCGTCAAATAGCACAAATGGCTAAAACAACGACGGGGTATCTTGTTATAGTTACCCCATCGAAACGAAGGAGAAATAACAATGAGTATCAAGATTGAAAATATTATGAAGCACTACGCGGCAAAAGGGAAAGTAATTGTAAAACTGGATCGCGCGGCTGGGTATCATCAAATTACCATTAACAAAAGCCGTAGCGGTAATAACGTAGTCGGCACGATTCCGGGTGCTCGCTTAGTAAATGCAACAATGGCGGATGTTCGCGCAATGCTTGAAACTAACTCAATTTATATTAATTCGTGGAGTTAATCTATGGAGCAAGATAACTTCTGGACTCGTTATTTTCCGCGCTTGATTCTGGATTGAATCACGAATTTTGTTTGAAAGTGGCATATAAAGAAATGTCACTAGATGAAGCGTTAGGCGATATGGATATGAATGACGAAAGCGAATTCGATCCTAACTTCGTCATGACGGCGGAAGATAATTCAATTCCCGGCGAAGATTACATTCCGTGGTAAATAGCACGATTTGTTAGTATTGCCGTAAGGTCATTTGGTAAAGTGACCTTATTCAAGATAACCAATCAGAAGGAATGACGCTATGAAAACTATTAAATTGAAATGTACCCACTCCATTACAAAAACATTCCAGACCAACAATCTGATAACTGCAAAGGTTGACGACGAAGGAAATATCTATACCGGAAAAGGCAAGGCTAAAATATGGTTATCGGTCGGCGTTTCTGGTGAGATATTTTGCGATGTAGCCGGGATTGTCGCCGCGACTTTCATTGAACTGAAAACTAAAACGCTGAAGTGTACCGGGCTTGACCACAAAAACCCGGTTAAGAAATCGTTCACTGTCGGCAAGCGCTATCAAGTGGAAAGCGGACGCGCGTTAGGTGGCGTCGCGGGTTACATCTTCGATAAGGAAGGCTGTCGATGGACGCTTTTTCGCGAAGACGTCGGCTTCAGCATTGCGGACGGAACCACTTTCGAAGCGAAGTACCTGTAACAAATAGCACTTATTGCTAAAAGCGTGTAGTATGGGCGGGGTATAATCTACCCCGTTCAATAAGGAGATCTAATAATGCTTTTCGGTAAACCTAAACTTTCAGTTAGTCAAATCATTGAAATCGCCAATACGAACGGGATTAACCCGGTCGCGTTAGCTATTCGTGAAAACGGCTATCCTGATTCTCGATCGTTCTGGAGCCAGCCGGAACAGATTAACAGCGGCAACGATCAATTCCCGCTTATATCTATTGCTGGCGACAACCTCGTTTACGAATACGCGAAAGCAAAGGCTGAATCCGTCCAATTCCCTGTTTCATCTGCCTACGCGCATTTTATCGGATGTATGTCCGCTGCTATGCTGGGGCGCTTTTGGGTGGAGTATCACGGCGAAGAACAACCGACCGCGCTTTACATGGTAATTAGCCAGCCGCCGTCTACTGGTAAATCCGCGATTAACTCCGCCGCGATTAACCCGATGCGATCCGAAATCGACCGCATTAACGAAGCGCGTAAAGCCGAACGCTCGCGCCTGATGGGGCAACTTCGCAACGTCGAACGCGAGATCAAGAATGACGTAAAAGGCAATTCAGCCGTAGCGCTCTACGAAGAAAAAGAGAAGCTAGAAGAGAAGATCAAGAAAATGGCAAACGTCGTGTTTGCGGTATCCGATCCAACCCCTGAAGGCTTGGCGAAGGTTGCAGCCGCGCAAGGTAACTTCTCTGTAATCTCGGACGAAGCAACGGCGATAAATACGCTGTTAGGCTTGACGTATGGCGGAACCGATAAGAAGGCGAACAGCGAACTAATCCTTAAAGCGTGGGATATGAACCACATGGAAGTGGCGCGTTCCAATCAGGATAACAACCTGTCGATTAGTCCCGTTGGCGCGATTTGCGTTATTGCTCAGGATGAAACGATACGCGGAATTATGGACGCCGGGCAACGTGGGATCGGGGTGTCGGAACGTTTCTTGCTCGTTCGCGAAGAGCCGTTGTTAGGTACGCGCACACTTTGCGACGAAAACGGAGACGCGGTATATAAGCCAGTAGAGCAATCGTTAGTTAGCAAATATTATCGCTTGATTCACAATATCATGAAGGAAGAGAAAGTAGTATTCACCCTAAACCGGAACGCGAACCGGGCGCTTAACTTAGCGCGTCAGGAAATGGAATCCAGCTTCGCGGCTGGCGGGCGTTACTCGCACTCTATGTTACGCGGTCATTTAGG
>CALYRA010000370.1 GCA_945292135.1 uncultured Dysgonomonas sp. | reverse complement strand
GCATCCGATGAAGACCGTGAAGGGGAGGCTATATCATGGCATCTTTATGAAACATTGAAATTAGATAAAAAAGATACAAGAAGAATTGTCTTTCATGAGATAACAAAGGATGCGATTTTATATGCCATAGAAAATCCAAGAAGTATAGATGTTAATCTTGTAGATGCTCAACAAGCAAGAAGGGTTCTAGACCGTATTGTAGGTTTCGAGCTATCCCCAATTCTTTGGAAAAAAGTTAAACCTTCCTTGTCGGCTGGGCGTGTTCAATCCGTTGCTGTAAGATTAATAGCTGAGCGTGAAAAAGAAATACAGGATTTCAAATCTGAAGCTTCCTATCGAGTAATCGGTATTTTTACTAAGGTAGAAAATGGCAATTTATCTGAAATAAAGACGGAGCTTAATAAAAGATTAAAAAACAAAGAAGAAGCCTTAGCTTTTCTTGAAGAATTGAAAAAAGCTAATTTCACAGTAGAAGATGTGGAGACCAAACCTCTGAAAAAGTCTCCTGCGCCTCCATTTACAACATCTACTCTTCAACAAGAAGCTTCTCGTAAATTAGGATTTCCTGTCTCCGTTACAATGATGGTTGCGCAAAAATTGTATGAGTCAGGAAAAATCACTTATATGCGTACCGACTCTGTTAATCTTTCGGATTTAGCTTTGAAGACAGCTAAAAAAGAAATAGAGACAGCTTATGGAAAACAATACTCTAAAGTTCGCCGATTCTCAACAAAGACTAAAGGGGCTCAGGAAGCTCACGAAGCTATCCGACCAACATATATGTCAGAGCATACCATTACAGGCACGGCTCAAGAAAAGAAACTTTATGAATTGATCTGGAAACGTACAGTTGCTTCTCAAATGGCTGAGGCTGAATTTGACAGAACAAACATAACGATAGCTATATCCAATAGCAAATATAAATTTACTGCGACAGGAGAAGTTTTAAAATTTGACGGGTTTCTACATGTTTATCTAGAAGGTACTGATGATGAAGAAATTGAATCTGAAGATGGCTTATTACCTTCCGTAAATGTAAATGAAATTTTGGATTTGAAAGAATCAACTGCGACAGAACGCTTTACACAACGTCCTCCACGATATACAGAGGCTTCTCTTGTCCGAAAAATGGAAGAATTAGGAATCGGACGTCCCTCAACTTATGCTCCAACGATTTCAACCATTCAAAACCGTGAATATGTTGAAAGAACGAATATAGAAGGTATAGAACGTAAATATAATGTTTTAACACTAACTAATGGACAAATTTCGGATAATACAAAGACTGAAATAACAGGTGCTGATAAAAATAAATTAGCTCCGACTGATATCGGTATTGTCGTTAATGAATTTCTTAAAGAATATTTTCCAGATATTCTGGATTATAATTTTACGGCGAATGTAGAAAAAGATTTTGACCAGATCGCGGAAGGAAAAGAAGAGTGGACTAAAACCATCGATAATTTCTATAACGCTTTTCACCCGAAAGTTGAAGAAACGACTAATATTCAGACTGACCATAAAGTCGGTGAAAGAATATTGGGAAAAGATCCGAAAACCGGACGTCAGGTTTCTGTAAAAATCGGAAGATTCGGTCCAATGGTACAAATTGGAACACAAGAAGAAGAAGAAAAGCCATTATTCGCATCTATTTTAAAAGGTCAATCAATTGCGAACATAACACTTGAAGAGGCTTTGAAACTATTTGAAATGCCTCGTAATATCGGACAATTTGAAGATAGGGACGTGACCATCGGTATTGGACGTTTTGGTCCCTATGCAAAGCATAACAATATATTTATTTCTCTTCCTAAAGAATTTGACCCATACGCAATCACATTAGAAGAAACTATTCCGTTAATTCTAGATAAAAGAAAGAAAGATGAAGAAAAAAATATCAAGTCTTTTGATAATGACCCTGATTTAAAAGTTTTGAATGGTCGTTTCGGTCCTTATATTTCATATAAGAAAGTAAATTACAAAATACCTAAAATAACAGATCCTCATAATTTGACTTATGAAGATTGTATGGAAATAATTAATAAATCCGAAACTAAGCCAACAAAAAAGAAAGGAAATACTAAAAAATAAATAACGACGTTATATACCAAATATAATAGAATCAGCAATGGATAAATTTATTAGTATCCGCATATTAAGAATTATCACGCCGTTGATTGATCTTGTATTGATATATCTATCAATAATATTATCATACTATATCTGTAAAGAATCTTTAGATTCATTTACAGATAATTATTATGCCTTTTTAGCAATTTCACCTTATATAGGAATTTGTTACCTTATATTCTCTCACATATTTGAATTGGATAAACCAAAAGATTTTACTTTTTTGGGAATAGCCTATACTGTTATATTGGTTATCTTAGCCTTGTTCTGTGTGACAATGGCTTTAAGTTTTTTGACTCGTGAATTTGCTTATCCGCGTAGAATTCTTTTGTTAAGCTCCGGAATACAAATATTGAGTTTATCTCTATGGCATTGGTATACAAATAGTATCTACCGTAAGAAGAACGCATCTAAAACCGTATTAATTATTGGATATGAAAAAGCGAGGGAACTAGCTTACAAACTCATTGAGGCAAACAGTGTCTGGTCTAGAATTAGTCATATTTGTAAACCCACAAACGAACATATATTCGACTACATCAATGAATGTGATATTACATTCATTACGGAAGATCTGGATGAAAATACAAAACAGATAATCGTAACTTACTGCATTAAAAATAAT
>CALYRA010000369.1 GCA_945292135.1 uncultured Dysgonomonas sp. | reverse complement strand
AATCGGCAGCTACGATACACTTAGGTCGTTTAGGAATTATTCATGGCTGCAAAACTTTGATTATGCAGACTGAAGACGGTCAAATAGAAGAACCTTATTCTATTTCGGCAGGATTGGATTATCCGGGAATTGGACCTATGCATGCTCATATGGCAAAGACAAAACGTTCCGAAGTATTAGCAATTAACGATGACGAAGCAATGAAAGCCGCATTCGAACTGACTCAATTGGAAGGTATAATTCCGGCAATAGAATCCGCTCATGCGCTTGGAGTTTTGGATAAAAAGAAATTCAGGAAAGATGATGTGATCGTTCTTTGCCTTTCGGGTCGGGGCGATAAAGATATGCCAACCTATATAGACTATTATCAGAATGCTTAATAACATAGATTCGATACGAAAAGATATAATCAATCACTTCGATCCTCAAGGAAGGATAGAAGGAAGTGAAGTCGTTAAACTTTCCGAATCGGGTTTATACTATTATTCATGCACTCTGTTTAAACAAAAAGATGCGAAACGTAACTGGATTGTCTCTCAAATTGAGATATGGGATACTGAAGCGGCAGTCAAAATTTTTGATTATCTGACCGATAATGACATGTCGCATTACAATTCATGGTGGATAATATTGAGTGATAAACATGAATATTTGTTTTTAGCGGAGGCTCAAACTGGGTATTCGGTATTTGACCTATCCAATTGTCAATTATATAGCTTTAATCTTGAAGATGATCCATTCATTTGGATGGAAATGCACCTTTCACCCGATGGTACTAAATTGGTGGTTGAAGGTTCATATTGGGCTTGTCCCGGCGAATTGAGAGTATATGATGTGGCAAATATTACAAAATTGCCGTACCCTATATTGTACACGAATGAATTTTATACAAGGCAATGCGGATTCAAATTTGACAAATGGCATAATAATCATTCATTTTATCTTCAAGATATTAATAATGGTAATATCACGACTGTACTTATTCCTGAGCTTGAGGTTGAAATATATTACTTGACAACCGAAGAAGGCGGACGTAAAACACCTGTAAGAAACGGATACCGAGGACAATTTTATTATGATGATTGCGATTGGGATGCGAAGCAAGAGTTTATAAATATAGAAGAATGTGCTCCGGGACAATCTGTACGCGCATATTTGAAGACGCTAAGTCCTGAATATCACCATGGAAAGTTTTTTGATGGAAAAGAATTTGAGATAAGAGAAGGAGCAAGAGTTGTTGGAAAAGGTAAAGTTTTAAAAGTGTTATGTTCTGATTTTCAGAAATAAAATAGATTCTGTCGTATCTGATTTATAATTAAAAAAATGAAATATTTATGACTTACTGTTTAAATTTCAGGGAATATAAAAACGAAGTAAATCTGATAACCAATTCGTTTATGAATAAGCTTCTGATGAAAAATTGCAGGAAGATTAGTAACCAGTCGATTGAAAACAATAAACCGAAATAATATGAAACAATATAATATAAACGTAAAAACAAAGAAACTTTTTGCTGATTTGCAAACACCCGTAGGGCTGTATTTGAAAGTCAGAGATTCATTTCCTGAATCAGTATTGTTAGAAAGTTCCGATTACCATACGAGCGATGACAGTTGTTCGTTCATAGCTGTAGATCCTATGGCGAAATTTAAAGTCAATGACAGATTGATTACGCGAACATATCCGGGGAATATTATAGAAACCGAGACATTAGATGAAAATGATAAGTTGACAGAAAAGTTTCAAGCATTTGTTCGGGAATTTAATGTAAAAGGAGAAAATCCCGCAAAATTTAATGGCTTTTTCGGATATACTTCTTATGATGCTATTCGCTACTTCGAAGCTGTAAATCCTGACAATCAAAAACTTAATAATAGTGATGTCCCGGAGTTTTATTATATACTTTATCGCTTTACCTTGGTAATCAACCACCTGACAAATGAACTTATTATAGTAGAAAATATATTGGATGGAAGCGAAGAGAAAATGAACGAGCTGGAAGCCATTATCGCAAATAACAATTTTGCATCATACAATTTTACGGCAATCGGCGATGAGGTGTCTATGATCTCGGACGAAGAACATAAAGAGATGATCCAAAAAGGAATTAACCATTGCAAACGAGGCGACGTATTTCAAATTGTACTTTCACGTTGCTTTACTCAGAAATTTTCGGGAGATGATTTCAAAGTATACCGTTCGCTCCGTTCTATCAATCCATCACCTTATTTGTTTTATTTCGATTTTGGCTCATTCCGTATATTCGGATCTTCACCCGAAACGCATTGTCTCATATCGAAAGGCAAAGCATATATAGACCCTATCGCCGGAACGTATTTTCGTACGGGAGATGACGAAAAAGACCGTATCTTGTCCGAACAATTACTCCAAGACGATAAAGAAAATGCGGAACATGTCATGTTGGTAGACTTGGCTCGCAATGACCTAAGCCGCAATTGCCATGATGTAAAAATGGAATTTTATAAAAACGTACAATTCTATTCTCATGTCATACACTTAGTTTCGCGTGTCAGTGGAGTTGTCGAAAAAGGTCGTGATAGTATATCGGTTTATGCCGATACATTTCCGGCAGGAACACTTTCAGGAGCTCCAAAAGTACGTGCAATGCAATTGATTCGTGATATTGAACACCAGATGCGTGGAGTCTACGGCGGCTGTATTGGCTATATCGGCTTTGATGGATAATTGAATCAGGCTATCACTATTCGTACTTTCCTTAGTAAAAACAATACGCTTTAT
>CALYRA010000368.1 GCA_945292135.1 uncultured Dysgonomonas sp. | reverse complement strand
CAAATTTTGGTTTCGTTATTCTCTCTCTCCTTGCTTTTTCCTTTGGGAAATCTTTAACGGTATTACTTATAACCGGATTTTTAATTGGTTTGACTTCTGTCGTACCGCAAATATTTGTTCCCATTGCAGCTCAATTGTCCAAACCGGAGGACAGGACTAAAAATGTAGGGATGGTAATGAGTGGCTTATTAATAGGGATATGAGCGTCGCGTGTTTTTAGCGGAATTGTCGCGGAACATTTCGGATGGCGTGTAGTTTATTATATTGCCGCTATTATCATATTCATTTTAGGTCTTGCCATAGCTAAACGATTACCTGTAATACAACCTACTTTTAAGGGTACGTATAAAGAATTGATGGGTTCAATATTCCATTATGTAAAAACTTTACCAAGCTTGAGATTAGCTTCTATCCGTGGAGCTTTCGGATTAGGTTCTTTTTCGGTATTTTGGACAATACTCACATTCAGACTTGAACAACCTCCTTTTATGCAGGGAAGTGAAGTCGCCGGGTTGTTAAGTTTATTCGGCATAGCGGGGGCTTTATGTACATCATTTATTGGTTATATCCCGGCAAGTGTAAGCAAAAATACTATTATTACGATAGCTTCGCTTTTGATGATTATTTCATGGGTAATATTTGGTATTGCCGGGGCTACATATATAGGACTTATAATTGGTATTATTTTATTGGATATGGGATTACAATCTGTGCATGTATGTAACCAATCTATTGTATTCTCATCTCACCCCGAAGCAAGCAATCGCCTGAATACTATATATATGGTTTCTTATTTCATAGGCGGATCGTTGGGTACTTTGATTGGTGGAAAGGTATGGGGTATATATGGATGGATTGGCGTTGTAATAGCAGGTATATTATTTGTTTTGGGTGGTCTGATAAGCCATCTTATATTTTCGGGAAAGAAAAAATATCAGGCTAAAGCTTCTTAAAAAAATATTTTAACGCCCAAAGACGATTGTACATACTTCGTATTCGAAAACGATACTTATAATGAAATTTTGATTTATAATGCTTGTCTCTTACTGCCAAAATAGGATATTGTTCGAGTAAAGACCAATTCTGGTTTTTTGCGAATATCTCATTTGTAGACAATTCACTTATTTGAAATTTTTTAGCCAAAATAGAATATATACTTTGATCGTGGCGATTTTCAATAAAACCTTCCATATTGGAAGAACGAGAGGGTTCATCGGTAATTAATGTGGTATCTTTATATATTGTATCTAACCATTCTTGAAGAAAATTGATAGCTACATCAGTGCGTCTGAAAAAGATTACTGTTGCTTCAAATTGGGTAGTATCAGTAAAATACTTATCATCCCGCACGCCAAAGTAATCGAGTATATCTCCTTTTGTATATTGATATTCATAATATGTACTTTCCGGCATTCCGTTTGCGCTTACTTCATAACTACGAAAACCAAGTACGCCTTTAGCTGATTTTTGTACTATATCAAAGTATTCTAACATCCGCTTCCGACCTTTTGGATTAAAAAAACATCCCAAATCCGTATATACCAAAATATCACCTTCGTCCATTTCCGTCAAGGTTTTCAATAGAAGATAGGGTTTCCACGCCCAATAACCAAAACCACGAGAATAAGGAAATAGATACCGTCCGTATTTCTGTCGAAAATCTTTACCTAAGTCTTTTTGCGTAAAAAATTTAATATCATCAAAGACTTGCAAACTTTCAGCTTGCTCTTTAAAGCGTGGAAAGCCTTTAGTCATGTAATGATTGGCAAATGTACATAAGATTTTTTTCATCTATCGACCATTTATCGTAATACAAAAATAGGTTATTTACCTAAATAAATAACCTATTTACTGTTTTATGCTATTTTATATCATTGTTTCACCTCAACCCATTGACCTGTGGTTCGGCTTCTGATATCTGGGCTATACATCGCTTCGCAAGCGACAGCAGGTAGATAGAAACGTCCACAATATGCCGCCTGTAATTTGACACGGAATGAGACAGAATATCCTGAGCTTAAATTGAAGTATGTAAGCACTCTATCATCGCGTATATCACGATAAGAGTATAATTGATTATTATTTGAGGCTTGGTCAAATAATCGATTATTAAATATTTCCCAACCTGATGCAAATATATGGGTCAACGCCAAATCGGTTAAATATTGCCCGGAAATATTCTGTACTATAACATCCGCATAGAATTCAGTACCTTGTTTTAAAGAAGAAATATCTACACTGTGTCCGTTATCATCAACATATCTGATGTATAGATTCAAACCATCACTTACAGCCGGATGTTTATCTTCAATGGGTTGTGTACGCCCAATCAAACGAACAAATAAATCACCTTGTCCTTTATTCTTAAAATCAATTTTGACTTGTTCTGTCGGATTGATAGATACTTCTTGGAATACATTGCTTGAACTTCCACCTTTTTGAGGCGTTCCATTCAAAACCCAGTCATAAGAAATAGTTCCTTTACCCATTTTTTCGGCAAGTTTAGACATTGAAATCAATCCAAACGCTGCTTCTTGTGTTGAAATATAATAACTGTTACTTAATTTAGAAGCGACTTCACGACCGATACTCAACGCCTTGTCTGTCTTACCTAACAATAAATATGTTTCCATAATCATAGCCATATCACGAGTCGATGAGCCGTAAGTATCATTATTGAATGAATACTTGTCTATCTTGTCACTAACGCCTTTTGTCAATTGGTTAGCTGCATCTTTGCGACCTGCAAGGACATAAGCC
>CALYRA010000367.1 GCA_945292135.1 uncultured Dysgonomonas sp. | reverse complement strand
TTTGGAAATAATTTTGACTGCCATGTCACGAATATACTCATTAACATAAGGCGATTTTTTGAATAATTTATATGCTTCACGGGTTTCCATTCCCAAATTATGCTGAAAATTGATAAACCCTTGCGAATATGGAAATGCATTATATTGTTTGGTATCTAAAAGAGGATTCCAATATTTTCCAAATGATGTTACCGCATAAGAATTATTACTTTTATTTTCCTGATCTACTAACCAATAAAAATTTTGATAATAAGTAGATGAAGCCCATTTCCCTGATTGATCATTTACCCAAAAGGCACAATTTGCCAAATGTCCTGCTGTGACAAGCGCTTGACTTGATAATGGCGCAAATGAATAAACATCAGAAGAATTATGGGAAGCTTTTTTTAATTCATCTGTAATTGTCGAAACTTGCAACGGTAGCGGGGAAACTTTTTCATTAGTATAATTTCCAAGAAAATTATCATCTGTAAAAGTTGAAACTATTTGTTTTTGCTTCGTTAAATATTTTGTATCCCCTACAATGCCATGATAGAAAGGTGTTGTACCTGTATAAATTGTAGCTATTGAAGACGCATCATTGAGATTTGGAAAATCGAACGACATATTTTCATAGACAAGACCTTCACTTAGTAAACGTTTAAATCCTTTCTCAGAAAAAGAGTTTTGGAAAAGATCTAAATAATCTCCCCGCAACTGATCTACGGTAATTCCGATAACCAATTTTGGAGTTTCTCGTCCAATTGTATTTGTTTGAGCCTGTATAGAAGTGACAGTAAAGACTGCGACGAGCGATGTTAATATTCTTATCATTGAATTATTGTAATACTTATTTTGCAAACAAAAAGCTATTCTGTTCACCCATTCTTCTTACTGCTAAAACATTCATACCAGAACAAACTCCAATTATAAGAATATATGGAATAAATGCTGATTCTAATTGTTGGGGTATCAAAACCCATGCCAAAAGAAATAATAACAGCGCCACAAAGTTAATAAAATGATAGTAATAAATATATTTTGTGAGAGGTTTTACAAAAAATAAACTTCCTATAATCAAATGCAAAGGGTGAAGCCATACAAGATTCCAATTAGGATAAACGCATGGATGCTCAGAAAAAAACATTAAAAAGAAGATTATACTACCAAACAATCCGGCTGTAATAAATATTAAAGTGCTAAATATTTTCCCTAAAATAATTTTATTTTTTTTATAAAAATAATAAGAAATTGCCATAGTTATTAGTAAAAGAATATATCCAATAATTAATGGACTATTGGTACTATGTTCTTCAAAATTAACATTATTCTTATTTAATAAGATCCTTTCCGATTTTACTAAACTTCGTGTTTCATTGTCTTTTCCTTCTATTGTTGCGCCATGATAAGCATTATTTAAATATTGGGGTAAAAAATCTTTTTGTCTATCGGTAATAATTTTATCAGCGTCGCCTCCGATAACAAGATCAATTCCGAAACGCAACCAAGGTTCGCTTTTAACGCATTCATGTATAAGGTTCCTGTATGTTTGTGATTTATTTGTTGGCGTGTAATTTATAGTCCCGTCTATATTTTGTTCAATAATGTCTCGTGGACGAGTAGCGCAATTATTATATAAAAAATTGTAACGATACGTTTCATTTTCAGGTTTAGCGTTTATCAATAACGCTTCCCATATTTTTTGTTTTTCATTTTGATTTAGATTTAAAACTTGTTCTCTAACTTCTACACCCCGATAATTATATTCTCTAAGATATAAAAACATATCATATATGGCTAGTTTATAATCTGTTTCGCCTGTTACGAAACGCCATAAGAAATTCGGACTATTAAAATCAAATGTACCATAATTAAATGCAAGATCAATTTTGTTTGAGGGATCATTAACTCTTATCACTGTATGACCAAACATGGCATATACTTCTTTATTCCAAGGAGAATTGGTTAAAAGGCTTATTTGTGCTGAATCGCTAAGAAGTAAGAAATTGTTATCTGCATTTAAGCTTGTGAAGGGTAAAAGACTTACTAAGGATATTATAATTATGTATAGCTTTTTGGATACCATTTAAATTATTTGTTTTATCACAAAGATAAGCGTTTAAATATATACAAAGAATAGCATTGATAATTTTTTATTTTAATAGTTTTATGTCATAAAATAAGGCTGCGAGAAAAATATCTCTCGCAGCCTTATTTTTGATTCTAATAATCCAGATTTTTTGATGTTATATTAAGCTGGATGTATAGCTTCGGTAGGGCAAGCATCTGCACAACTACCACAATCTGTACATGTATCAGGATCAATTTTATAAATGTCACCTTCTGATATAGCCGATACAGGACATTCGTCGATACAAGTACCGCATGCTATACAATCTTCGTTTATTACGTAAGCCATGATTTCTAAAATTTTAAATTATTACTTAACTTTGATGTCGCAAATATATATACATTTTCTATTTAGTACAAATAGATAATTTTAATGAATGTATTATTTTGTCTATTGAAATATATAATTGTTTAATTTATAGTTATTTATATGGTTTTTCGATTAAGTTATATATATAAATTATAAATAATTAAATAGAATATAATATATAATAAAGAATAGAATTTCTTCGTTTTAAGGAAAAATAAAGAGTTACACAAATTGAAAACACTAAAAAAAATCAAGATATCTGTACTATTACTTTCTATATTTACTATACCTATAACTATAGAAGCCCAATTATACAGGAAAGTTCAGAATCAACCTGCTGCTGATC
>CALYRA010000366.1 GCA_945292135.1 uncultured Dysgonomonas sp. | reverse complement strand
CTTCGTAGGTCAGTAGAAAATGCGCAGAAAAAGGTTGAAGAAAATAACTTTGGTATACGTAACCGCTTGCTTGAATATGACGATGTAATGAACTCGCAACGTGAAGTTATTTACAAACGTCGTCGTCATGCGCTTATGGGAGAACGTATTGGTATTGATATTATTAATATGTTTTACGATGCGTCATTAGATTTAGTTGATAAGTATACAAATGACAATGATTTTGAAGGACTTAAAATAGATACATTACGGATATTAGCCATTGAATGTCCATTTGATGAATCTGCGTTTCGTTCAGCTAAACCCGAAAAATTAGTTGACGAATTATTTGAATGCGCAGTACAGAACTTTAAGCAAAAAATGGATCGTCTTGGAGAAATTACTCAACCTGTTATCAAACAAGTTTATGAAGAACAAGGAAACAGATATGAAAACATACTGATACCGATTACAGATGGTAAACGTATTTATAATATCTCTTGTAATTTAAAAGAAGCTTATGAGTCAGAATCAAAATCCGTAATAAGATCATTTGAGAAAGCAATTGTTCTACATACAATTGATGAATCTTGGAAAGAGCATTTACGTGAAATGGATGAACTACGTCAATCAGTACAAAATGCTAGTTATGAGCAAAAAGATCCACTTTTAATTTATAAATTAGAATCTTTCAGCTTATTCAAAACAATGGTAAACAACGTCAATCGTAAAGCCGTAACTGTTCTTATGCGAGGTCAGGTTCCTGTGAGGGAGCCGGAACAAGTGCAAGAGGCTAAAAGAGAAGAAAAAACCGATTATAGCAAAATGAAGGCTGGACGTACAGACAATGTTCCTAATTCACAACAACAGTCAAATCAACCTCAGCAACAACAAAAAGTATCTCCTATTAAGGTTGATAAAATACCCGGACGTAACGATCCGTGTTTTTGTGGAAGTGGATTAAAATATAAAAATTGCCATGGTAAAAATGCTTGACAAAATGTATTGAATCTATAAATTATAAATAATTTTAAAAGCCTGATGATTTGCTATATTCGTCAGGCTTTTTGTTAACAAAAGTTTCATTAATAGGATAATAATTTGTATCTTAGCATGATTTTTCTGTAATTGTAAAACAGGAAATACAAAAAGAGAAAGTTAATAAAATAATAGAGAATATATAGTTAATAAAATAATGACAGATCAAGAAGACAGAATTATTAAAATTAACATCGAGGAAGAAATGAAATCGGCTTACATTGACTATTCAATGTCAGTCATTGTATCGCGTGCCTTACCTGATGTAAGAGATGGTTTTAAACCAGTTCACAGACGTATCCTTTATGGTATGAGTGAATTGGGTAATACATCCAATAAACCGCATAAAAAATCCGCAAGAATAGTAGGGGAGGTATTAGGTAAATATCACCCGCACGGAGACTCATCCGTATATTATGCTATGGTACGTATGGCTCAGGAATGGAGCATGCGTTATTTACTTGTTGATGGGCAAGGTAACATGGGAAGTGTCGATGGGGACAGCCCTGCAGCTATGCGTTATACAGAGGCAAGGTTAAGCAAATTAGCGGAAGAAATGCTTAAAGATATTGACAAAGAAACAGTTGATTTTCAACTCAACTTTGATGATACTTTAAGAGAGCCGACAGTACTTCCAACACGTATTCCAAACCTTTTGATTAACGGAGCTTCCGGTATTGCCGTGGGTATGGCTACAAATATGCCTCCGCACAATATGACTGAGGTTATAAATGCTACAATTGCTTACATAGATAATAATTAAATTGATATAGATGGGTTGATGGAATATGTAAAAGCGCCGGATTTTCCATCGGGTGGTTTTATATATGGTTATCAAGGTGTAAAAGATGCCTTCCATACAGGACGCGGACGTGTGATATTACGTGGACGCGCTGAAATTGAAACAGAACGCTCACATGATAAAATTGTTATTTCAGAAATTCCGTATCTTGTAAATAAAGCAGAGTTAATTAAACATATCGCCGATCTCGTAGGCGAAAAGAAACTTGAAGGAATTAGCAATGTTAATGATGAATCTGATCGTCAAGGAATGCGTATTGTCGTTGACATCAAACGTGACGCAAATGCTAATGTTGTATTAAATAAACTATATAAATTAACCGCACTTCAATCATCTTTTAGCGTAAATAACATAGCGTTAGTAAATGGACGTCCTCGTACTTTAAATCTCAAAGAGATGATATCATGTTTCGTTGAACATAGGCATGATGTTGTTATCCGACGTACAAATTTCGATTTACGAAAAGCAGAAGAAAGAGCGCATATATTAGAAGGATTGATTATAGCTTCAGATAATATTGATGAAGTTATAAAAATAATCAGAGCTTCAAAATCACCACAAGAAGCAATTGATGAATTAATTTCCCGTTTTGGATTGACAGATATTCAAGCGAGAGCTATCGTTGAAATGCGTTTGCGTCAATTGACAGGACTCGAACAAGATAAGCTTCATGCAGAATACGAAGAAATCAAAAAGTTAATTGAATATTTAAATGAAATTTTGACAAACGACGAACTTTGTCGAAAAGTTATAAAAGACGAATTGATTGAAATCAGAGATAAATATGGAGATCAACGTCGTAGCGAAATTGTATATTCTTCCGAAGAACTCAATCCCGAAGATTTTTACGCTAATGATGAAATGATTATAACCATATCTCATATGGGTTATATCAAACGTACGCCATTGAGCGAATTCAAATCCCAAAATAGAGGCGGAGTAGGAGA
>CALYRA010000365.1 GCA_945292135.1 uncultured Dysgonomonas sp. | reverse complement strand
TTTTTTTACGATGTTTAGAGATGGATTTAAAAATATGACACTCGGACGTACTTTATGGATACTTGTTATTATTAAATTAATAATAATGTTTTTGATATTAAAACCTTTTTTCTTTCCTAATTATTTAGGATCAAAATTTAAAGACGATCAAAGCAAGGCCGAATATGTAACGGATC
Source organism: uncultured Dysgonomonas sp. (assembly GCA_945292135.1). Taxonomy (GTDB): domain Bacteria; phylum Bacteroidota; class Bacteroidia; order Bacteroidales; family Dysgonomonadaceae; genus Dysgonomonas. The sequence goes on along the minus strand of CALYRA010000365.1, from coordinate 2,601 downwards.
AATTGATTGAAAAATAACCGGAAAAAGAATAGATAAGGAATTATAAATTTTAACTAATAAATTATTATGGAACTAATCAGCACATCTTTAATGGATTGGTCGAGGGCACAATTCGCAATGACAGCTATGTACCATTGGTTGTTTGTACCTCTTACCTTAGGATTGGGTATTTTGATGGCAATCATGGAGACGATGTATGTTCGTACCGGAAACGAACAATGGAAACAAACAGCTAAATTTTGGATGAATATTTTTGGTATCAATTTCGCAATTGGTGTGGCGACAGGTTTAATACTTGAATTTCAATTTGGGACTAACTGGTCAAACTATAGTTGGTTTGTAGGAGATATTTTTGGAGCTCCATTAGCCATAGAAGCTATTTTAGCTTTCTTTATGGAAGCTACATTTATTTCAATCATGTTTTTTGGATGGAAACGTGTAAGCAAAAAAGCGCATTTGGCAGCAACATGGCTTACCATATTAGGCGCAACATTATCATCATTGTGGATTTTAGTAGCTAATGGGTGGATGCAATATCCTGTAGGTATGGAATTTAATCCTGATACGGCGCGTAACGAAATGGTAAACTTCTGGTCAATATTACTTTCGCCGGTCGCTATTAATAAGTTCTTTCATACAGTTCTTTCAGGATGGGTATTAGGCGGAGTATTTGTTGCTGGCATTTCAGCTTGGTATATGATAAAAAAGAGGAATATCGAATTTGCACGTCAAAGTCTAAAAGTCGGAGCTATATTCGGACTTGTATCTTCTATTTTGATAGCTTTGACCGGTGATGGCGCAGCATATACAGTCGCGCAAAAACAGCCAATGAAATTAGCCGTAATGGAGGGGCTTTATGATGGAAAAGCAGGCGAGGGGCTAATTGCAGTTGCGCTTCCAAATCCAAATAAAAAGTCGTATAATGATGGAGTCGAACCTTATATATTTAGACTGGAGATTCCCAAAGCTCTCTCTTTATTAGGATATCACGATATGGACGCATTTGTACCGGGTATTAAAAATATTATAGAAGGAGGATATAAATTACCTGATGGTAGTGTAGCGCTGTCTTTTGAAGAAAAGAAATCAAAAGGAGAAACAGCTCGTATGGCTTTAGCTGATTATAAAAAAGCTAAAAAAGAAAATAATACTATTGCTCTTAAAGAATCTGAGAAAATATTACGTGATAATTGGGCATATTTTGGATATGGCTATTTAGATTCCCCGGATCAGCTTATACCTAATATACCTATAGTATTTTGGTCATTTCATATTATGGTATATTTGGGCGGATTTTTTATATTGATATTTGCCGTTATATTATTTTTAATGTATCGCAAAAAGCTCGAAAATAAAAAATGGTTGTTGTGGACGATGGTATGGACTATTCCATTAGCATATATTGCAGGACAGGCAGGATGGGTTGTTGCGGAGGTTGGTCGTCAACCTTGGGCAATACAGGATATATTGCCGCTTCAAGCCGCTCTTTCCGATTTGTCTGCAAACTCAGTGAAGATAACTTTCTTCTTATTTCTGACTTTATTTACAGCGCTTTTGATTGCAGAAATGCGGATTATGTTTAAGCAAATAAAAAAAGGGCCGCAAGAGCAGCAATAAAGTAAATATCATGAATAGTGATAGATTTTTGAAAAATTAAAAGATATAATTATGATAACGTATTCATTTTTGCAAGATTATTGGTGGTTCCTAATTAGCCTTTTAGCAGGTATACTGGCTTTCCTATTATTTGTACAAGGAGGTCAAAGTATGATTTTTTCATTAGCTAAAAATGAAAAGGAACGCATGATTTTAGTAAATGCTTTAGGGCGTAAATGGGAATATACCTTTACGACATTAGTAACATTTGGCGGCGCCTTCTTTGCTTCTTTTCCATTGTTTTATTCTACAAGTTTTGGAGGAGCATATTGGGTTTGGATGTTAATATTATTTTGTTTTGTAATGCAAGCGGTTTCTTATGAATTTCAAAATAAACCGGGTAATCTTTTTGGTCCTAATGTATATCGGATGTTTCTGTTGTTTAATGGTTTAATCGGTACATTTCTAATTGGAGCCGCAATAGCTACATTTTTTACCGGATCAGAATTCAGTATGGACAAAGGTAATATCGCAGACGTTATTGCTCCGACTATCAGTCGCTGGCAAAGCCCTTGGCATGGTTTGGAAGCGTTGGCAAATCCAAGATGTTGGGCTTTAGGTTTAGCGGTATTCTTTTTAGCTCGTACTTTAGCATGCTTATATTTCTTCAATCGTTTAAATGATCAGGCACTGGCTGAAAAGGCACGTAAGACAATGTTTAAAAATGCGATTCCTTTTGTAGTATTTTTTTTAGTTTTTGTCATTTGGACACTCATTGCCAAAGGGTTTGCAATTAATCCTTCAACAAAAGAGATATACATGGAGGAACATAAGTATTTGAATAATCTTATTCAAATGCCGGTTATAGGAATTTTGTTTGTGATAGGAGTATTACTCGTTTTATTTGGTATTATTAAAACTTTTCTTGATAGTAACTTTAAAAAAGGTATTTGGTTTACAGGTATTGGTACGATTGTAACTGTTTGTATGTTGTTATTAACGGCC
>CALYRA010000364.1 GCA_945292135.1 uncultured Dysgonomonas sp. | reverse complement strand
GACGGCGTTACATATCCATTGGTAAAACTTGAAATAACAAGTTCGTCTCATCCATTATATACCTGAAAACAAACTCTTGTAGATACTGCCGGACGTGTAGACAAGTTTATGAACCGTTATGCAAAACGCGCACAAAATAAGAAATAAGAAATTTTATTTCTGAACGAAATAGAAAGTCTCAATGCAAATCATTGAGGCTTTTTTATTTATATCTTTGTTATCAAATGCTACAGAAAGTAAAGGAATTTATCAGGCAAAATAATTTGATCAAGAATAATGATAAAGTTATTATAGCTTTGAGTGGTGGAGCTGATTCCATTGCTTTATTAGACATATTGTATAGACTTAAATATAATTGTTTAGCAGCACATTGTAATTTTCATCTTAGAGGAGAGGAATCTAATAGGGACGCTGAATTTGTTAAACAATTTTGCGCAAATTACAATGTACCTCTTTCAATTATAGATTTCAATACAGAAGAATATGCCCGAACTAATTCCATTTCAATTGAAATGGCGGCTAGAGAAATTAGATATAACTGGTTTGAACAGATCAGAAAACAATATAAAGCTGATTTTATTGCAGTAGCGCACCATCAAGATGATTCGGTGGAAACGATATTGTTAAATCTAATACGCGGCACGGGAATCAGAGGTTTAACAGGTATTCCTGTTCGAAATAATTTCGTAATCAGACCATTATTAGGGGTAGCAAGAAAAGACATCATTGAATATATTAACGGGCGAAAATTATCATATGTTGAGGACTGCACTAATAAGGAAGATATTTACGTCCGTAATAAAATCAGACTCAATATTCTTCCTTTGTTAGAGACTATAAATCCTTCTGCAAAATAATCCATTATACGCACTGCTGAACATTTATCGCAAGTTGAGAATATTTATTCTTGTTATGTAAATGAAATCTGCTCTAAAGTATTAAATAATAACGAAATAGATATTCAGAAACTATTAAATTGCGCTGAGCCGCAAGCTATTTTATTTGAATTATTATATTCTTATGGTTTTAATAGCGCAACTATCGAGCAAATATTCAAATCTTTATCGGCTCAATCGGGAAAGATATTTTATTCTGAAAAATATAAAGTCATAAAGGATAGATATACATTGATTTTAGCCCCAAAAGAGAATTTACACGATGCGGTTTATACTATTAATAAATCGGATTGTGAAATAAATAAGCCAATACAATTAAGGATAAAATATATTGATAATGAAACTTTTAAACTAAAAAAAGATTCTAATATATTATATCTGGATGCTGATAAAATAACCTTTCCTATAATACTTCGAAAATGGAAGGTTGGAGATTGGTTTATCCCTTTCGGGATGAAAGGACGAAAAAAAGTCAGCGATTATTTTTCAGATAATAAATTCAGTCTTATAGATAAAGAAAATACATGGTTGTTATGCAATGACACTGATATAATATGGATAGTCGGTCATCGTTCGGATAATAGATATAGAATAAATCAAAATACAAAAAAAATACTTCAGATAAAATTTTTAGGATATTGATCACAAACTAATTCATAGCATCAGTCAACAAGGATACAATAGTAAGCTAAACATAACTATTTTCAGATGAAACATTTTGTCTATGTTAAAAACATTCAGACATTCAGTTTTGTTAATAATTAAACATTCATTAGATAAAAAATATTGTTATGAGCAGAAGAAGTGAACTTGAAAAAGAAATTGGATTGGCAAAAAAACGAATAGATGATGCCCCTAAAGACACGCCTCACGAAGTAATGGAATTATGGATAAAAGAATTGGATAGTTTATCAATAGAACTGAATAATTTGTATGACGATGACGAAAATCAGTTTCCTGACTAAAATTTTATAATTCTTTTACTTACTCTTTAAACAAGGATTCATTAAAGAACGAGTCCTTATTTAAAGAGTTTTATTTTTCTAATTCTTTTTACACCTTACTGAAAATAAATAATCTCTGGGATAATATAATCTGTCAACAGATCCTATACCTGTATAATCATTATTTCTTAATCCTAATCCTCTATACCATGCGCAAAGTTTATTCGGGTACTTAATACTTGTCTTACATGAACTACCAGACCAAAAATAACTATATAGTCCCCAACTTTGTACGGCACCACCCGTTCCACATCCGATAAGCATAGCGGCGAAGCCACCTTCTGCGGCGGCAAGGCTTTTACCTCCAATATCTTTATGTGTTGTTCCAAACAAAGGACATTGAGCTTTCATTGCTGCGCCATCTCCATCTTTATTTATTGACGATGGACGCCAACTGAAGCCAGATCCCAAACCTGTTTCCCATGCACTATCCCATGGTGTAGTATTATTCCAACTGATTACTTCATTGTTAGTATAGGTACTATATTTTGACGCATTTTGATAGATTTCTCTTTCGAGATCATTCCACTCTTTATCACTGGGAATATGCCAACCTACAGGGCAAATACCTTGTACCCCAACTTTTAATTCATCAGAATCTCCCTGTCCCTGATTAATATCACCTATATTTACAATTTCTCCGGTTCCATTTCCAATATTCAACGCTGCTGCCCAACTATATAATAAGCCTACGGTTTTTTGTTGCTTATACCATTCGTCATTGGTTCCATCACCAGATACCCCGGGATAACACCAATATTTTTGACTATAATCTGTTCCATCTTGATTTTGTGTTTTTAATACGGGAGGCGTACCTCCTTGCGCATAAGTTCTAGCTCGCATATTTTCAAGCATCCAATCGCCTGCCGCTCCGAAAT
>CALYRA010000363.1 GCA_945292135.1 uncultured Dysgonomonas sp. | reverse complement strand
TATTTTTTTCATCATTAGTAAATTTTTAATAAAACTGCGTTGGTATGACACAAATGTAAATGAATATTTTTGATCAAAAATAGAAATTATATAAAAAAGACATATATATGTTATAAAACATAAAAATTATATAACTATGGCACCAATATTAAAATGCTTATGTGTACCCGGTATATTCTGATCAATAAATTAACTCCAGATTTTCTTATCGAAAAGTTCAATTCCTTAGTCAAATAAATTATCTCAAATATTTTACTTTATAAACGTGCTTTTAGTTTGATATCATAACGAAACTACACGAAATGAAGATCACCATTTCAGGACGAATAATGAATGAATGAATAATTGGTATCCCAAAATTTGTGATATTAGGTATTTGTGATTTTGTAAATTTTCAATCGGCTATATGCGTTTTTCCTGTAATTTTTATAATTATATTCTACACTCAATGAGAAAGATAACAAATTAAATATTTACAATATTTGTTAATCGGATTTTAAAAATTAAAACGAAGTTTGGGCACATCTTTCCACTACTCATATTGAATTTGTTTCGAAAGAAAGGCTAATTCAATATAAGTTATCATTAAACATAACCAAAAAACTTTGTTTTAATTAAATCATTCATAAGCATAAGTTTTCCTAATGACTAATATTAATTGAAACATGTCAAGGAAAAATCCCGTATGCTGAATGAACGCTACCTTCTCTATTAGATAGAGAATTGGTTTTCAAATCATATTATTACCTAACAAATTGGTATTATAGTTTGTATCGTTTTAATTTTCTGATAAGTATTTCTTGTGTTTCTTAATTTTTTTTATAGCCCAATCATAGTGACTTGAGGTAGCTGATACGCAACTACTGCCTAGTGTTGTAGTACCAGTCCATGAGAAATACTTTTTTGTAAATAATTCTTCATTTGAGAAAGTATTTATTAATTTCATAACATCTGAATGACTTTGTTTCAATAATTGAATTGCTTCTTTCAAAGGAGTTTTTTGATGTTTTTCCCAAAAAGCAATATTCATTTGTGGATATGTTTTCCAATTATATGGTTTGGGCAAAAAATCCATTTTATTTCCCGCTTGATTTGAGTTAACCCAATTTAGTAACAATTGATGCCATTCGAATAAATGTACTAAAACATCTCGTATATTTCTGTCTCTGTCTTCAAAAGAAAATATTGTTTCTTGTTCTTTTTCGGTCATTGAATTTATGAGAGCAAATAATTTAGTAAAATTCTCCTCGCTAAATTCTATCAATTGTTCTTTGGTCGTAGGTCTCGCCATAATTGTATATTTAAATTTATTAAAAAAGTAATTGTTGTTTATATATCTTAGGCTCATAGAAATTCATATGATCCTTGATTTTTAACTCGATACAAAGTTGATTAAATTTATCATTCAGAACGTTGTAATTAGGACTAAAACATCCATATCGGTAACCGAATTTTGATTGATATTGCTCTCTGATCCCTGCAAATTTTTTATCCAGCGCTTTGTAAAAATATTCACGCGACCCTTTTCGAAGCGTTACTCCAAACATTGGAATAGCGTATGATGCTCCCGATTCTTTTGCCTGATACATTATTGACTCGATATTTTTTTTCGTGTCATTGATAAACGGAAGTATGGGCATTAAGGTTACACCGGTATATATTCCTTTTGATGCCAATAATTTCATAGCCTTAAACCTTTGGGATGTAGGCGGCGCGTATGGCTCTAATTTTTTTGAAAGAGAATCGTCTGCCGTTGTAATAGTAAAGCTAACGGCTGCATACGTTTCTGAAATATCTTGTATAATGTCAATGTCACGTTCTACCAGATTACTTTTTGTTATAACGTGTATCGGAAATTTTGCTTTCAAGATGGTTTGTAATGCCCTGCGCGTTAGTCGTAGCTTATTTTCAATCTGCATATACGGATCATTCATAGATCCTGTACCGATTGTTGCCTTCTTGTTGCGTTTGCTGTATAATTCATTGGATAATAAATCCAAGGCGTTTTGTTTAACTAAGATTTGCGATATATCCCCAACTTTATAACATTCACTTCGGGTATCGCAATAGATACATCCATGCTGACATCCTCTATACAAATTCATATTATAAGTTATGCCGAACCAAGTGTCCTTTTCCTTTAGTTTTGAAAGGATTGATTTTGTTTCAATGTATCTCATACTCTTTTATTGATCATCCATACATTTCTGTGTGGAAAGTTGGTTTTTATATTCGCAATAGCTTCTTTTTTGTATATGCGAATTTCATATTAAATACATCAACAAGTTGGACATCATGTTCTATCATTTGATCCATTATCAAATCCATCATATACGTTCCGTCTTTAAAGCAATAGCAACAATATTCTTCATTACGACATTCATCATGATTACTTCCAAAGTTTTCCTGTTTTTGCTGTGATGTTCCGCAGCTTTGATAAAACTTGCCTGCAAATTTTTTCATTTTATAGGTATATAAACTTTAGTAATCTGTCCTTCAATATTTTCATTTGAACAATTGATATACTCCTCAAACGTCATTCCATAACGCAAGGTATAATCAAATTTCACGTTTATATTATTATATAATTTCTGAAGTTCTGAGTAACTGCCTTTTAAAGTGTAGACGCCATATTTTCCCCGTTTTATTTGAATCGTACCAAATTCTCCCGTTGGAATAATTTTCTTTTCTACGGTAGCACAGGCATAAAAACGGCAATGTTCAAATTTTGTAATGTTTGGATCATCCAGACTTAAACCGATAAAGCGGGTTTTTTCCGATAAGACATGCATA
>CALYRA010000362.1 GCA_945292135.1 uncultured Dysgonomonas sp. | reverse complement strand
AACAATCCCGAACTTGAAAGTTATATTGGAGATAAACTTGCCGTTAAGCTACGAGAAGATATTGAATTAATTGAAGGAGTATATCCAAGCTTAGATATTGATACATACTTGCAAGGAGTCATTGCTCCTGTCTTTTTTGGTTCCGCTCTGAATAACTTTGGGGTTAAAGAACTTTTGGATTGTTTTGTAAAGATAGCGCCATCGCCTCGTCCAATAGAAGCGCTTGAACGTGAAGTTAGTCCGGAAGAACCTACATTCTCAGGTTTCATATTTAAAATACATGCGAATATGGATCCAAATCATCGTTCATGTATAGCATTCGTAAAGATATGTTCCGGTAAATTTGAAAGGAACGTATATTATAAGCATGTACGGTTCAATAGAGACATGCGATTCTCCTCTCCTACCGCATTTATGGCGCAGAAGAAAGAAACTGTTGATGAAGCCTATGCCGGCGATATTATTGGATTACCAGATACAGGAAATTTCAAGATTGGAGATACTATAACATCAGGCGAAAATCTACATTTCAAAGGATTACCCAGTTTTTCTCCCGAAATGTTTAAGTACATTGAAAATGATGATCCAATGAAAGCTAAACAACTTCAAAAAGGTATCGATCAACTAATGGATGAGGGCGTTGCTCAATTATTTACTAATCAGTTTAATAATAGAAAGATAATTGGAACTGTCGGGCAATTACAATTTGAAGTCATTCAATATCGATTACTTCACGAATATGGAGCAAAATGCCGTTGGGAGTCTATAAGCTTATATAAAGCTTGCTGGATCGAAAGTGATAATATGGACCAATTAAACGACTTTAAAAGGCGTAAAGCTCAATACATGGCTAAAGATAAAGAAGGAAGGGATGTATTCCTTGCCGATTCGGGATATGTATTAACAATGGCTCAACAGGATTTTCAAGATATTAAATTCCATTTTACATCTGAATTTTGAGAAGAGAAATAACCATAAATCCTAAATATCAAGATATAGAAGATTATATAGTTTCTATACCTAATATTTTAGAGCAAGAGGGAATTGTTGTTCAAAACAGAAGAAATTTGATTAAAGCAATAAGTTACAAAGATATTCCCTTTAATATAAAGCGTTTTCGTAAGCCTATTTTTATAAACCGAATCGTTTACTCCTTTTTCAGAAAAACAAAAGCTAAACGAGCTTATGATAATGCCACGGAAGTGGTTAAAAGAGGTTTTGAAACTCCTTATCCCATAGCTTACATAATAGATAAAACGAATGGACTTATTAATTATTCGTATTTCATAAGCACTCAAATATGTGACGTATCAGAGATAAGGGAATATTATGATACTAAGGTTAAAGGTGATGAAGATTTCCTAAAAGCATTTGCCAAATTTACTGCTGAGTTACACAGAGCCGGTATTCTCCATGAAGACTATTCGCCCGGTAATATATTAATATCGCAATCCGGAGGAAATTATAAATTCACATTAGTCGACATCAACCGAATGAAATTTAAAAAGGTTGATATAAAAGAAGGCTGTAAAAACTTTTCGCGTTTATTCGGCGGAGACGAAGCATATGAATTTATATCTAAAGAATATGCTATTTCAATGGGTTTTGATATTGATGAATGTCGTAAGCTTTTATTGAAATATAAACATAAATTCGAAAAGAAAAAACTTCGAAAAAAGCGGTTGAAAGCTCTATTTAAATAACATTTACAAATTTATTTTCGTAAACAATCCATTAATTCTTTGTCATAATCATCTTCTGTTGTTTTTGCTTCCAATACTTTGGCAATCGTAGCATATTTGTATACTGCACCTTGTATAGCAAAAATAAGACCTGCTATACCATCTTTGTATCCTGATTTAAAAACATAATAGTGTAGAAAACGACCAAATGGTTCAAGTAATAAGGAATAAGCTTTATATTTTTTATCTTTTCTCCTTGTTACTTCTTTATTTGTATAGGTGTTTAATTTTTCAAAACGCGTATAAATGGAACTATTAACCAAATGAATAAAAGCGAGTTCTTTATTTTTACGTGGAATATCAATTGTAATTCCTTCTATCTTTGGTTTAGCATGTACAGTAGGAGGCCAATAAATCGCATCTTTTTTAAAAAAACGTAGAATATAATCAGGATATGAACCATGCATAAATCGTCCCATAAAATAATTTTTACGTGGAATACGGATTGCATGAACGTCTTTATCAGTTTTAATAAATTCGTATAAGTATTTTTTTAATTCTTCTGTTACCACTTCGTCCGAATCTATCAATAAAACCCATTGATTAGATGCCTGAGAAATAGCAAAATTCCTTGCAGGTTCTACTATTCCACCTGTATATTCATGAAAAACTATTTTACAATTATATTTAGCCGCAATATCAAGTGTTTTATCTGTACTATACATATCGCAAAGTACAATTTCGTCAAAATCCTTAACTGCATCAAGAACTCTTTCCAAAAACTGTTCGGAATTGTATGTTTGAATGACAACTGATATTTTCATAAATTATATTCGTATATTTAAATTTAATGAGTAATAAGAGTATTTATTTTAAATCAATGTTAGATATCAAGTATAAGGTTTTTATCATGATCAAATATTTTATAAGCTTTTCCTTTAAGTCTTTTCAAGACTAATTCAGAACTGGTAAATAAATGAGATTCGTTGGTATCGAAATTCATATTCATGATATCTTTAGCATCGTTAACAAAATAAAGCCAACCTGAATAAAATTCAGTCTTTTCAATTTCCTTTTCAAATGAAAAAATATCGAAAATTTTATTTTCAATAT
>CALYRA010000361.1 GCA_945292135.1 uncultured Dysgonomonas sp. | reverse complement strand
AATTATTTTGTCTAATATAACTTTAATGTAAAGGCACAATATTTCGGAATCACATGGCATCCATCAAAACCTTCCATAAATTATCATTCGGAGTTGGCGCTGTGACTTCAATTAACACTTTAGATACAGGATGAATAAATGAAACTTTTCGCGCATGTAAACTAATTCCGCCATCAGGGTTAGAACGTTCAGCTCCATATTTTAGATCGCCTTTTATCGGACAACCTATTTTTGATAATTGACAACGAATCTGATGATGACGACCTGTTTCCAAATTAATTTCCAGCAAATTATATTTTAAAGAATTGGCTATTAACTTGTAATGGAGAACAGCTAATTTTGAATTAGTTTTTTCCATGTCATAAGCATAAGATTTATTTTGTTTCTCATTCCTTACCAAATAGTGTCTTAAAGTACCTTTAATTTGTTCAGGAGTATTTTTTACAATTGCCCAATAAGTTTTATTAATCTCTTTATTCTTAAACATATCATTTAATCTGGATAAAGCTTTACTGGTTTTGGCAAAGATAACAATGCCACTTGTTGGGCGATCGAGGCGATGAGTAACGCCACAAAAAACATTTCCCGGTTTACTGTATTTTTCTTTTAAATATTCCTTTACAATATCGGATAACGGTTTATCACCGGTCTTATCTCCTTGAACTATTTCGGATGAAGTCTTATTGACTATAATAATGTGGTTGTCTTCGTAAAGAACAGTCATTTAATTGAAATTTTAATTTAGAATAGGAATACACGTAATAGTTGTAATATTCAAATCCCACATAAAGAATTAATTAATTAAATTCAAATTCAAAAGCATCAGGGTGCTTCTCTATTTGATTTTTAAAAATAATTATTTTGTCCAAACAATACGGATATTTTATTTTAAATATCTTATAATCTTACGATTTAAGTAAACTCCTCCATCCTGATCTTTGTTATTTCCAAAATCTATATCTTTATCTTACCAAAAACTGATATCAAAGATATATTTTATTGATAAAGCCTTTCAATTGATAAATTGAAAGGCTTTATTTTATCATAAACTTATCAAGCGGAAATTATTTTTTATCCGATTCTATCCATTTTGCATTATGCATATCCCCTGTTTCAAGAAATGCTTTATGAAATGCAAAAGTATTATATAGATCAACAGGAGTATTACCTTCTTTTATCCTGTTAAGATATTCATGCAACAAAGGACGATAATCAGGATGCGCGCAATTGTCAATAATACACTTAGCGCGTTCTCTTGGACATTTTCCACGTAAGTCAGCTACGCCATATTCAGTAATAATTATTTTTACGGAATGCTCGCTGTGATCTTCATGTGAAACCATAGGTACGATAGAACTAATTTTTCCATCCTTAGCTATTGAAGGCGTAACGAAGATTGATACGTATGCTGAACGAGTGAAATCTCCGGAACCTCCAATACCGTTCATCATTTTAGTACCCATAACATGAGTTGAGTTTATATTTCCAAAAATATCAGCTTCAATCGCCGTATTAATTGCAATAATACCCAATCGGCGTACAACTTCAGGGTTATTAGAATATTCGGAAGGTCTTAGAATGATTTTATCTTTGAAAAAATCTAAATCTTTGTATATATTTTCAATACATTCATTGCTTACAGTAAGAGAACAACCGCTGGCAAATTTAACGCGTCCCGATTTCATCAATCCAATAACAGCATCCTGAATTACTTCGGTATATACTTCAAAGTCAGGAATATCTTTGCTGTCGCCCATAGCAGCCAATACGGCGTTAGCTATATTACCTACTCCGGATTGTACGGGTAAGAAAGATTTAGGCATACGCCCTTCTTTCATTTCTTTGATAAAAAAGTCAGCTACATTTTGTCCGATTTTAGCCGTAACTTCATCTACCGGAGCAAATTTTCCTCCTTCATTCGGAACATTTGTTTCTACAACGATTATCTTACTTGGATCTATTTTTATACAATTGCTGCCAACCCTGTCTTTGACCCCATATATAGGAATTTCTTTGCGAAAAGGAGGATCTAAAGGTTCTGCGATGTCATGCATTCCTCTCATTTCTTTGGGATTCCACCTATTTAATTCCACGATTACCACCTTTGCCAATCTAACTACAGTCGGCGATATTCCAACACCGCATGTCGGTACTATTTCACCATCTTCGGTTACATCACAAGCTTCGATGATAGCCACGTCAATTTTTCCATAATATCCATAGCGGATATCTTGCGCCATTGTTGAAAGATGCAAATCGCAAAAACAAATTGTGCCATTGTTAATTGCTTTTCGCATGTCATTGTTTGTCTGGTAAGGGGCTCGGAACTGGATTGCATTAGCTCTTGTCAATTCGCCATCAAGCTTGTCACCTGTCGAAGCTCCTGTAAATACATTGATCTTAAACGGATTTCCGATAGCATGTTCAGCTTCAGCTATTTTAGCTATAGCGCCGGGTAATACTTTGGGACTTCCGGCATGTGTAAAACCACTAAAACCGACGTTATCGCCGTTCTTAACAAGTGCGGCAGCCTCTTCAGCTGACATAAATTTTAAAGCCATTTCAGTATAAAATATAGGTTAATTTTTATATATAATTTGATTTTTATTATATTACATCTAATTCATCGCGAAATTACAAAAATATTAAGACTAAAACTATTTTAAGTCAACTAAAATAAACTCTTTTGAATGTTTTTAAATGATTTGATAAAGTGGTTATTATCAGATTTCGAATAGTCCTAAACTATTATTGATTTTAGATCATTACTTAATATTCGAGTTATATATTTGTAAA
>CALYRA010000360.1 GCA_945292135.1 uncultured Dysgonomonas sp. | reverse complement strand
GGTTCTATTTTTTTACGAAGTATATTGTAAGTTTCTTTATGTCCACGAATCAATTTACGGGCTTTTTTATGAAAAGGCGAGATAATGCGGACAATAAAAGCGTATAGATATATAGCGAAACTATAAAAAATCATTTTTTACTTTTTGATATCCTTAATAGCTTTTTGAAGACGATTGATCGTCTCTTCTTTTCCAATTGTAGCCGTAATATCAAACATATGCGGTCCTTTTGGCTCTCCTACGACCGCCAGTCTGAATGCATTCATTATACCGCCTAGATTATAACCTTTAGACTCAATCCAGTTTTTTACGATTTCTTCTTGGTTATTTGATGAAAAGTCATTTATTCCTTTGAGCACATCTATTAATTCTGTCAATTGCGCAGGAGTTTCGTCCTTCCAGCGTTTCTTGATAGTTTTTTCATCATAAGATTCAGGCGCTTTAAAGAAAAAAGCTGATTGTCCCCAAAGCTCTTTTACAAAGCTTACTCTCTCTTTAACAAGTCCGATTACGGTTTCGATATAACTTTCATCTGCCTTGATCCCTTCTTTTTCTAAATATGGGATAAAAAGCTCTCTAAGCTCCTTATTCGATTTTAACTGAATATATTGGTGATTAAACCATTTGGCTTTTTCATAATCGAATTTAGCGCCGCTTTTACTGCAACGGTCAAATGAAAAGAGTTTTATTAATTCCGGCAAAGTTATTATTTCTTGATCATTTCCCGGATTCCAACCAAGTAAGGCTAAAAAGTTCACCACCGCTTCGGGCAAATATCCACTTTCTCTATATCCGGATGATATATCTCCTGTTTTTGGATCTTTCCACTCCAATGGAAAAACAGGGAATCCAAGTCTGTCTCCGTCACGCTTGCTTAGTTTTCCATTACCTTCTGGTTTGAGAAGAAGCGGAAGATGCGCAAATTTAGGCATGGTCTCTTCCCAATCGAACGCTTTATATAGCAAAACATGTAAAGGCGCGGAAGGCAACCATTCTTCACCTCTGATTACATGTGATATTTTCATCAAATGGTCATCGACTATATTGGCTAAATGATATGTTGGTAAATTGTCAGCTGACTTATATAAGACTTTATCATCGAGTACGGATGAATTAATCTTAACTTCTCCACGTATAAGATCATTTACCAATACATCTTGATTTGGTTCTATTTTAAATCTAACGACATATTGATTTCCTTCATTTATCAATTTTTGTACTTCTTCCTTACCCAACGTGAGAGAATTTCTCATTTGTCCACGAGTAGAGGCATCATATTGAAAATTCTGGATAGATGAACGTTTCTCTTCCAATTCTTGAGGAGTATCAAAAGCTATATAAGCGGCGCCTTTTTCCAAAAGGATATCAACGTATTTTTTATATATATCTTTTCTGTCGGATTGCCGATAAGGCGCGTAATTTCCCCCTATATGTGTTCCTTCATCAAAAGTTAATCCCAGCCAAGTTAAAGCTTCTATAATATAGTCCTCTGCTCCGGGAACAAAACGTTGAGAATCCGTATCCTCTATTCTTAAAATAAAATCTCCTCCATTTCTTTTTGCGAACAGATAATTATATATTGCTGTTCGTACACCTCCAATATGTAATGGTCCGGTCGGACTTGGGGCAAAACGTACTCTAACTTTTTCTGACATTTTTATTTTTAATTGAAAAACAATTACAAAAGTATGTAAAATATTTTAATAATAAGCTCTATATACTCAAAAACTTAGCTATATGTCAGACTGTTAATACATCTATCCGCTTATGAAAAAAAATCGTAGATTTGCATTCTGGCAATTAATTAGATAATCTTGAATAATAAAACTACGTCATATAATCAAATTATTAAGGCTACAAGCTTTTTGGGGGGAGCGCAATTTATCAATATTATACTCGGCGTAATACGGACTAAGATTGCAGCTATACTTCTTGGCACTACAGGTATAGGGTTGATTGGTATTTTTCAATCGATCATAGATACGACTCGTTCTATAACTTGTTTAGGTCTTGACACGGGTGGTATAAAAGAAATCGCTACCGCAAAGAGTTCTAATAATCCGGATGATTTACCAAAGGCTGTCTTTATTTTTAAAAAGTGGTTTTTATGGACAGCTCTTATTGGTTTTTTTGCATGTATCGTATTTTGTTTGCCTATAAGTATTTGGATATTTAATGATGTAAAATACGCAATGCATATCGCGGCATTAGCTGTTTGCGTATTTTTAGCGACTCTTGCAACAGGACGTTCCGTTATTTTGCAGGGTATGCGTCAAATATCTTATATTGCAAAGATATCAGTCTTTTCTATATTAATTACGATTCCGGTTGTAGTGCCGCTTTACTATTTTTGTGGCGTATCCGGCATCATACCGGCTCTGATAGGAAGTAGTATCATTTGGTTTTGCTGCGCTAATCATTATTATAAGAAACTCAAAATAAAAACAATAACGGTTGATAATAAAGCAGTTGTTGAAGCCGGTTTAAATACTCTTAAATTAGGATTATTTATAGTTTTGTCTACTGCGTTAAGTACTTTAAGTATGCTCATTATCAGAACCTATCTGGTTAAAAATATAGATATACAGGCTACAGGCCTATTTCAGGCTGTTTGGGTTATAACTAATGTTTACCTTTCGCTGATACTAAAATCTATGGGAACCGACTTTTTCCCAAGATTGTGCAGTATCGTTGATAAAAGAAATAAAGTCAGGTCGTTAGTGAATGAACAAACATATGTTGTCATGATAGTAGCTTCGCCAATCATTGTTGGAATGTTATTGTTATCGGAAATAATATTGC
>CALYRA010000359.1 GCA_945292135.1 uncultured Dysgonomonas sp. | reverse complement strand
TAAGCCAATTTATAACTTTTTTAACGCGTTTTAAATCAGTCATATAATTATCGTTAGCAATTATTATATGAACTTTGTTTTGATAATACCCGCTTAATCGAAACAAAGTTTGTATATTTGTAGTTGTATTTGAAACAAAGATATATAAATAATATAATCGCGAAAATGAAAAATCGACTTTTATAAATTGAAAAGTCGATAAAAAAATACAAATCACAGCTAAATAACATAGATATGACTTGCACAAATATAGTCATTAAACACTATTTAAACGCTAATTAATCAGACAATTTATTTTTTGTCTCCAACTTATTTAATAAATAAACAATATAACTCCAACGTTTAAAAAGTGAAAAAGGTATAAAGGTCTGAATAATATTTCTATTATACCGACCTTTATAAAAAGCGAATTAAATACCGAAAATCAAATTTCGGCAAAACTTATATTCTCCAAAGTATAAAATAATAAACTTATAATATGACTGTTAAGTACATCGTCAGATAACGGCTTTTCACTAAGTAGTAATTAAAGTTTAGGAATTTTTATTTGACTGTTCAGTATTTCATAATGGAGTTATTTGGATTTATTGGCATAAAGCAATTATTGACCGTTACATTTACGGGTTCGCTATAAACGGTTTTCGCTCCCGCGATTATTCTTACTCTATAATATAAATTCATCCGTTTATCTATTGATATATCTATTTTACTTTTTGTTTCATCCAATATATCTTTCCAATCTATTTTATTTTCACTTTGCTGCCATTGATACAAGTTATTGTCTGAAGGGAGTATAAAATTACAGGTTAAAGTTCGCGTTTCTTTTTTGATACAAGTACTTATTGATGTGGGGATAAGACCATAATACATAAACCGATCATTCGTATTGTCACATACAAATTGCTGATGCAATCCGTCTCCCTTGTCGTTAAGCTTAATTACAATCCCTGCATTAGGTGTCCAGTCAACCAGATAGTTGGGAATAACAAATGTTATATCTACTTCTTCATTTTTACCCACAACGCCTTTATGTATATGCGTTTGCTTTCTTTTACTTCCTATGCTATCTTTATAAACTGTTATATAAAATGGACTTTGAAAAGCAAATTTACTTTCATTTTTCACTTTTATGGTTACTGTCATCGAATCGTTATCCATATCATATTTCATGATAGGGGTTCCTTTGATTTGGGCATTGGCTGCCAGCCAAAACGGCGTTCCATTTTTATTCAAACTTGTTTGTTGCTGAAGGAAATTATTGTAAGGCGATACATCGTCTGCGTTACCTAATATACCATCCTCTCCCGCAAATCGGGTCGCCGGGCTCATCGGAACTTTTGGCACTGATAAATCATCATTTACGTTTAATGAGTTATATGCGTACTGATTCCAGACGCTTCGAGCCGAAGCCCAAGGCATACGCGTTAAATCCGCAGATTTAAAGATCCACAAACATCCTTCCGCCACGAATCTATCGGGTCCGCTTTCGTCTCCCCCTACTATCACAATCTCCGCCTGACCATCATTGTCTACATCCGCTACGACAGGATATTCTGTCGAGGTTCCTGATGTACAATAATAATCAGCCAAGTTGTAGGGACTATTAACTTTGTTACCTGTTATATGGTCTACCAGACTTCCATTGATTATTCGCATTTTTTTTTCATCTCTGTATACTATTTCGGATATACCGTCATGATTGAAATCGAATAAAGTCATTGCTGTCATCCCCGAAGCGTCGGCATGAGGCAATTCCCAGAATTTCCGCAATACAGGATTGCCTGATTCATATTTATAAGCAAGCATCTTAAATCCGGGATGCGTGATAAATACTATTTCGGGATATCCATCGCCATCAATATCTCCTACAAAGGGATAACTACTATTCTTCGCATCGGGTATAATTTTAGAGGCTTTGATTTGGGCTGTTACAGGATCGGCTATAAATATAAATGTATAATTACCTACCGTAGTTGAGATAATAAGCTCCGGTTTTCCATCCAAATCAATATCTGCGACCACAGTACGTCCTCCATCGGGTATAGTTGGCAGGCTGTTTGTTATGTCGGGATCAGAGTTATTTACCGTGAGTGGTATTTTTTTCTCCAATTCAAGCTTGGTTAACGCATCATCGGGTTTAAATATCATATTACCCTGAATGAATCTGGTTTTTCCTTCCAAATAAATATCTTCGGCGAGAGGTATACATATTGCGTATCCTTGATATGATATATCTGTTTGGCATAGAAGAACGCCATTCCTTGAATCATAAACTTTATTATTTATAAGAATTTCGGGTATTCCATCTTTGTTCAAATCTCCAAATGTGACTGTTACAGCTGGTGAACGCTTAGTCATATATTTTTGATCGCTAACCCAAATCAAATCTCCATCGGCGTTGTATGCGCGCAAATTGTAATCGCGTTCGGCGACAACGATTATTACGCTGTCTTTTGATGCGATTTGGGTTCTGACTATCGCATATTTAGTATAAGCATCCCAATTATAATCTTGCCGGGTAGTTATTATTTTAGGCGGCAACTGAATGTTATTTCCTTTGTAAATGGCTATTTTATTAGAACTTCTATCTGCTATAGTGTTAGCGTTTTTGGGATCTGCGCTTAACAGTATCTCAACGATTCCATCTCCGTCTATATCTCCGACAACCGGATTTTGATAAGGGCTCAGGTTGAATTCCTTGCTTTTCTGAAACGCAATACTCCATGTTTGAACAGGGGGTCTTGTAAAACAATCTGATACAATTATATTTTCCGGCAAAACAACATTAGGCGGCAAAGTTTGAGCATC